>CADBPP010000048.1 GCA_902796565.1 uncultured Eubacteriales bacterium
AATATATCGTATAGGCTATGAACAGCAGCATGTTGTGGGTGATCATGCATGCCCATGCGGAAACCAGCCCCATGCCAAGGAGCCTGGTGCAGACGAAGGTCCCGGCGATACGGATGCCCCACATCCCCGCGATGTTCAGTACGGAGGGAACCAGGGTCTTCCCGGCCCCCTGGAGCATGCCTTCTATGATGATGGAAAGGCCGTAGAAGGGTTCCGAGCATGCCACCATCCTGAGGACCGTGCTTCCCAGCAGGATAACAGGGGGATCTTTGATGAACAGGGATACCATGCCCGGAGCGAAGGCGAAGAGGAGCGAGCCGGAGATCAGCATCATCGTCGTTTCAAGGCCGAACACTATACGGGCCATGTCCTTTCGGAGTTTCTCGTCCTCGGCTCCGAGGGCGTTGCCCGTAAGGGTGGCGGCGGCAGTCTGCATGCCGAAGCCGGGAACGTAGAATGCGGATTCCACTGTGTTGGCGACGGTATGGGCGGCGGTGGCCACGGTCCCCAGGGCGTTGATCATGGCCGCGAAAGCCACGTACCCGAGGGAGGTGCCGAAGCGCTGCAGCATGTTCGGGAACGCTATGCGGAAGCACGGCATCAGGATGGTCCTGTCAGGTCTCAGCGAAAATCCCTTCGGGGAGATGACGGGATGCTTCCAAACCGCTGCGGTCATCGCGATGCCTCCGTAAACGAAGGACGCCGCGCTGGCTATGGCCGCTCCGGTGATGCCCCATCCCGCGCCCCACATAGGGAGACTCATCCCGAAAACGGAGATGGTCCTTGCAGGATATATGAAGAGAAAGTTCAGTACTACATTTATGACGTTCACCCTCAGGCCTATCTTCATGGGGGTCTTCGTATCCGATGCGGCCCTGAGGACCGTGCCGAGGATCATGGAGGCGCTCCTGAAAAGCATGGGCGTATAGAGGATCATGAAATACCTTGAGGCCATGGGCCTTATCGAAGCCTCCACCTGCATCCAGACGGGAACGAAGGGGCTCAGGGATACGGTGATGAGTGTGAAGAGGCCTCCCACCATCAGAACGGACGAGACAGCCTGAGCACAGATCCTGCGGGTCCTCTGTGCGTCGGAAGCGCCCATGGCCCTGGAGATCACGGAAAGAAAGCCGATGCCGACAGCGGATACGGTGCTGCCGATCAGCCAGTTGACGGTGACGGTGCTTCCCACTGCTGCGGTGGCTGCCGTGCCCAGGGAGCCCACCATTGCGGTATCTATGTACTGTACGGCGGTCTGGAGCAGCATCTCCAGCATGGTGGGCCAGGCAAGAGCTATGACTGTGACAAAAAGTTCCCGGCGGGGGAATAAGGGTCTTTTCCTGATGGTGTTCATGACCAAAAGGATATCACAAACCCATGGAGATATTGATAGCGGAAGAGAAAAACAACTAAAAAAAACCGCTCCGCGCAGACGGAGCGGTTTGTATGTGAGCTTATAGCGCGATCAGAAGATTCAGACCGGCTTTTGCCGCTTCCAGCGCGGCATTCACACTGTCCGGGGCGAGCGCTACTATGAACTTCGCCAGGAGGGAGAGCATGAGGCTCGCGATGAGCAGTATGATCGCTCCTCCGAGACGGCTTGAGATCTGGGCGAAGGGCATGAGCTCCATGCGGTCTGCGGCGGAGAGGACCGCCACGTCTCCGGTACCGCCCATGTTGGACATGCACAGGCCTGCGGTGATGCCTGCCTCGAAGGGATAGAATCCCACCAGCTTGCCGATGATGGCAGCTCCTGTGAAGGCTCCGATGCATGTGGCGGCACACAGCAGCAGGTATGTAAGACTGAAGCTGCTGATAACGGTGTTGATGTCGAGATAGCACACGCCGATACCGAGAAGAAGTACGTTGGTGAGGTTCTTCATGATGAACTGGAACCACTGATAGCAGGCGACTTCAACGAATTCGGGAACGATGTTGAGGACCTTGAAGATGGCTACGGTGATGATCATCCATGCGTAGGCGTGGATTGTGACTCCGGTGCCGAGGGAATTCCATGCGCCCTGTACTATGTAGCCGAAAGCGAAGAAGGCTCCGGATACCAGCAGGCCTATCCCGAGATATGAAAGGGAGATGCTGTCACGCTTGGCCTGCATCTCGGGGCTGATCTCCAGCTCCTTCGGGTCGATGTTTCCGGCCTGCATGAGGGCTCCGTTTCCGTTTGCCTTGCCCTTGAGCACCTTGACCAGAACGCCTGCCAGCACGATGGAAATGGCGTTTCCGATGGCAACGGCGGGGGTCATTACGGACAGGGCCTCAGCGGCGCTCATGGTGCCGCTGGTCTCAAAGATCTTTGAGAGGGGCGAAGCTCCGGCGCCCATTCCTCCACCCATGATGGGCAGGGCGATGAGCAGCAGAGCGTTCATAACGGGGTACCCCATCAGCGCGGAGACTCCCATGCACAGAGCGAAGGCAAGGATGAGTCCTCCGAAGATGGCCGGGAAGTATCTGGCAGCGGCTTTTACCAGCAGCTTGCGGTTCATTCCCAGGATGGATCCCGTGATGAGAGCGGCAATGTACCAGTCAAGGAACCCGCCGGTGGTCTTGAAGAAGGTGCCGATGTTTCCGACCAGATCCAGGTTTCCGAAGGGGAGGCTCATATTGTAGATGGCTTTTCCTGCTTCATCCACACCGGCCTGGGCGGGTATGATGTTGAAATAAACCAGAAGAGCTGAGCCGAAGATCACGACGATGGCGCCGCCGCCGAGGTAATCCTTGATGATGGGGGTATGGTCTCCTATCCATGCGAGAAGCTCGCCGATGATGATCATGAATACGAAACACCCGGCCATACCCTTGGGAAGGACGCCGAGGTACGTCGCGGCCAGCACCACTGCTGCGATCAGCAGGAAGATAGGCCAGGGGAGGTTGAAGAATTTCAGTTGTTTTTTTTCAGACATTTGTCTCTCCTTTGATTTTGTGTTTGTCTATGCAATACCGGCGGAGCGTCCCCGTGTCCCAGCCGGGGACGCTGCTTAGGTTATGCTGTCATTGATTACAGTCTTGCGACTCCGGTGTCCCTTGCGGCTTTCGCGACGGCCTTGGCTACTGCCGGACCGACCCTGTGGTCGAAGGCTGCGGGCAGTATGTAGGAAGCACTGAGCTCCTCGGGCGTGACCAGATCCGCCAGGGCAAAGGATGCGGCTCTTTTCATTTCCTGGTTGATATCGGTAGCCCTCACATCCAGAGCCCCTCTGAAGAGACCCGGGAACACCAGGACGTTGTTGATCTGGTTGGGCAGGTCGCTGCGTCCGGTACCGATGACTGCGGCGCCGGCTGCGGCGGCATCTTCAGGCTCTATCTCGGGGGTGGGGTTGGCCATGGGGAAGACTATGGCTCCCTTTGCCATGGATCCGATCATTTCCTTTGATACTATATGGGGAACACTGACGCCGATGAATACGTCCGCGCCTGCCAGTGCGTCCGTCAGTGTGCCGGAGAAATGCTCCGGATTGGTGATGTCCGCCATCTCATGCTGAGCGGAGTTCATTTCGACGCCCTCGCAGAGGATTCCGAAACGGTCCACCATCTTCAGGTGCTTTACTCCCAGATCCAGCAGGTGCTTTCCAATGGCGATGCCCGCGGAGCCGGAGCCGTTTATCACGACCCTGACTTCGGAGATGTCCTTGTTGACGACTTTCAGAGCATTTATGAGGGCGGCTCCCACCACGATCGCGGTGCCGTGCTGGTCATCATGGAATACGGGAATGTCGCAGAGCTCCTTGAGCCTGCGTTCTATCTCAAAGCAGCGGGGAGCGGCGATGTCCTCGAGGTTTATTCCTCCGAAGCTTCCGGACAGAAGATATATGGTACGGACGATCTCGTCCACATCCTTGCTCTTGATGCACAGCGGGAAGGCGTCTACTCCGCCGAAGCTCTTGAACAGAGCGCATTTTCCCTCCATGACGGGCATTCCTGCTTCAGGGCCTATGTCCCCGAGGCCCAGGACCGCGGTGCCGTCGGTGATGACAGCCACCAGGTTTCCTCTTCTGGTGAGGCTGAACGACAGATCAGGTTCTTTCTGTATCTCGATACAGGGTTGCGCGACTCCGGGAGTATATGCCAGGGAAAGGTCATCCTTGTTTTCCACCGGTACTCGCGAGATCACTTCGATCTTGCCCTGCCACTCCTTGTGCAGGCGCAGGGACTCTTCTGGATAGTTCATGTATGAAATAGCCTCCTTGTTGGTCAAAAATATACAAAATTATTATACATGAAAAACTTTCAAATTTCAAGCCATTTTTTAGCCGGCCGGAGAGCGGAGAAGGCCGATGCTCAAGATTTCATGCTCCTGGGACATTTGCCGGAAACACAAAAGGGGCTGAGAATGTCTCAGCCCCGATAGAATACGGGAATTCTATGTCAGCCTTCCAGTGCCCTGCACTTCTCCAGCAGTTCGATGATGTTCAGATGCTGGGGGCAGGCTTCTTCGCACTGTCCGCAGGCGACACAGTCGCTGGCTTTGCCCTTTCCCTGGGTGACGATGTTGTATTCCCTTACGGTACGGAAAAGGGGGCTGCCTTTTTTGCGGTTCTCCACGGCGAAGATCTCCGGGATAGGTATGTCGTTCGGGCATCCCTTGGTGCAGTAGTGGCACGCGGTACAGGGTATGGACTGGTCGGCGGCGATGGCCTCCTGGGCTTTTGCGATCACTTCCATCTCGTGCTCGGTAAGGGGTTTGAAGTCCTTCATGAAGCTCAGATTGTCCTTCATCTGGTCGATGCTGCTCATGCCGCTGAGGACTGTGATGAGGTTGTCGTGACTCGCAACGAACTTTATGGCCCAGCCCGCGTAGGACAGACCGTTGTCCTCCGCGTCGAAGACCGCCTTTACGGTATCGATGGGATCCGCAAGGATCCCGCCCTTCACCGGCTCCATGACCGTTACGGGCTTTCCGTATTTCTTGCATATCTCCCAGTTCTGTCTGGAGTTGACTCCCGGATTTTCCCAGTCGGCATAGTTTATCTGCAGCTGTACGAATTCAACGTCCGGATGGGTCCTGAGCAGTTCCTCCAGCAGCTCGGGATCAGCGTGGAAGGAGAAGCCGTAATGTCTGATCAGGCCCTTTTCCTTAAGTTCCCTCACATAGTCCCAGAGATGATAGTCTTCGTATAACTGATAGGTGTTGCGCTGGAAGGCATGCAGCAGGTAAAAGTCGAAATATCCCGCTCCAGTTCTTTCCAGACTGGTCTCGAATTCCTTTTTGAGCTCTTCCTCAGACTGGGATGTATCCCTGACGATGAGCTTTGTGGCCAGGGTGTAGCTGTTTCTGGGATGTCTTTCCACCAGAGCTTTTCTGATCGCTTCTTCGCTTCCGGGATAGGCAAAGGCCGTATCGAAATAAGTGCCTCCGGCTTCCAGGAACATATCCACCATTTCGGATACCTGCGCAACGTCGATCTCATCATTTTCGAGCCTGGGCAGCCTCATGAGGCCGAATCCCAGCTTAAAAGTGTTTTCTCCCAAATATGTCATAGTCTTCATCCTTTCTGTTTTCCTGATTGAATTATACTACAGAAGGCAGTTCTCCTCCTTTATTTTTTGCCCGGTTTTCAATGTTCAGACCATGTTCTCCGGGTCGGTCAGACGGTCGTACTCTTCTTCGGAAACGAGGCCGGAATCCAGTGCCGCCCGTTTCAGCGTAATGTTTTCCTCCAGGGCTCTTCTCGCGAAGGAGCACGCGTTTTCATATCCCACTGCGGGGCTGAGGGCGGTCACGGTCATCAGGCTGCGGGAGAGATAATATTCCATCTTTTCCGGGACGGCC
>CADBPP010000049.1 GCA_902796565.1 uncultured Eubacteriales bacterium
GAGATATCATGGAGGACCTCGCTGTCGCTTCCCGGATAGGAGAAGCAGACGTCACAAAACTCCACGCTGCCTGAAAACTCTGCCGATGGATCATCCTCTCCCTGGGCCATGTCGCTTTTGAGGCCCAGAAGCACCCCGATCCTCTTCCAGGAGGCTATGCCCCGGGCTATGTTCTGGAAAAGCATGTTGAGGGAGAGTATACCGGAAAGCAGCTGCGTCGTGTAGGTTATGGCCGCCATGATCACTCCGGGGGTCACATCCCCGGCGGCGAACTGCCTTGAGCCGGAATAGAGTATCAGTATGGTGGCCGCGTTCATGATCAGGTTCATCACCGGGTTCATGAAGGCGAAGATGATAAGGGAAGTGAGCTGGAGCTTGATAAGGGAAGCGTTGGAACTTCCGAACCGTTCCTTTTCATAGTGTTCCCTTACGCATGCCTTGATGATCCTGATGCCGGAGAGATCCTCCTGCATCACGTCGTTTACGTCATCGAGTTTCAGCTGGATCTGTTCCAGTATGGGCATCACCCGCCTCAGACAGAGGAAAAGGGTGATGACTATGAAGGGAACACATGCCAGCACCAGCAGTGCGAATGTGGTGTTCAGTTCCAGCATGAAGAAGAGGCTTCCCAGCGTGAGCATCCCCGTACGCACCAGCCCGCGGGTGAAGTGGCTCACGAGGGCCTGGATACGGGTTATGTCGTTGGTCATCCTGGTTATCAGGGTACCGGTGCCCATGGAATCTATCTGGGGAACGGAAAGCTGCATGATCCTCTCAAAGCAGTCCTTTCTGATCATGTTCCCGGAATTCTGGGCGGCTATGTTGACAAAGGAATTGTTCAATACACCGAATACCGCCCCCGCCAGAGCCATGGCTATCATGATGGCTCCGAAGCGCATGACAAGCATCAGGTCTCCGACCCCTCCGTTTCCTATACCCAGTACGCCCCGGTCCACGATCACCGTCATAAGGCGGGGCTGCAGGAGGTCGAGGGCCACCTCGGCCATCATGGTGATCACCGCGGCAAGGGCACAGAGTATGAAGGGCTTCACATATTTGCTCATTGTATTCTCCGAATTGATAAGTGCCTTAGCTGCTTTACCGTTTTATCGGGTTGCAACCTCATAATTTTATCACCCCGGGGCTTTTTTGTCAAACGCGGCGGGACTCCGGGACGCTTACATAATAATTTTTGTATTTTTACTATTGTTTAGCCGTGCCATTATGTGTATAATATTTAGGTGACTGGAGGCATAGCTCAGCTGGTTAGAGCGTTCGCTTCACACGCGAGAGGTCATGAGTTCGAGTCTCTTTGTCTCCACCACGCAGGTGTAGCTCAATGGCAGAGCACCGGCTTCCCAAGCCGGCTACGAGGGTTCGATTCCCTTCACCTGCTCCAGTCTTTTTACTGGACACCTTTACATTCGTAAAGGTCTTTTTTTTAGCAAGCAGCGGGGTGAATCCATGGAAAGGATCAAAGAGATTTTCTCAAAAGAGGGCAGGTACAGGCTGATGCCTTTCTGTCTGTCTGCCGCGGTGATAAACATTCTGGCCTACTATATCCCGAAGCTCATCACGGCCCGGGGCCCCTGGCACAATCTTGCCATAGGCTTCGACAGCCTGATCCCCCTTATACCCATCACCATCATCATCTACGGCGGGGCGTTCCTGCAGTGGGTGCTTTACTATTTGAGACTGGCCTCGGACGATATCCCCGTCGTATCCCGCTATCTTACGGCGGAGATCATCTCAAAGGCGGTCTGCGCGGTGACCTTCCTGGTCTTCCCCAGCTGTGTTTCAAGGCCGGATATCGCCGGAACGGACTTTTTCTCCCTTATCACGAAAATGATGTTCTTCGTGGATATCCCCACCTGCGTGTTCCCGTCCATACACTGTCTTCAGAGCTGGCTGTGCATGAGATACGTTCTGGAACGAAAGGACTTCAGAGCTTCATATAAGATCTTCTGTGTCATCTTCACCCTGGCCGTGTTCGCGTCCACCGTCACCATGAAGCAGCATGCGGTGGTCGACATACCCGCGGGCATCCTCCTCGGTGAGATATGCCTTACCGTCTGCCGCCATGGGGCCCTTACATCTCCCCTGGAAAAGAGAATGACGGGTTATCTTAAGACAACCGGCCGGTAAAAAAAGAGTAATATTTGTATTTTTTAATAATCACATAACTGTAAAACCGAAGGGGTTTAATGTATAATCCTTAAGTGTTTCTGATACATGGGAGTTATATTTGAGCAACATTACCGCAGACAGCGCTCAGGAGCAGAGCGCGGTGAAAAATGATAAAAAAATAATTATAAAGTCCGTACTGGAAGAAGCAAGGGAACCCTTTTTCATGTTCCTGTACTTCTTCTTTACCCTTTCATATCTTGAGATACTGATCCATCTGTGCGTATACGGCAATACAACTGCCATGAGGATCTATCCCATAGTCTTTTCCCTTCCGGTGGCCATGTTCCTGAGCGCGCTGGCAAGTCTGGGACGGGGAAAGGCAAGGAAGATCATCTGCATCCTGGCAGTTGTGCTGGTGTGCTTCATCTTCGGAGCCCAGTTCGTATATTTCCGCATCTTCGGTTCCTTCTTTTCCATCTCACAGCTCAAGATGGGCGGTGACGCCATAACGAGCTTCTGGAAGGAGACCGTCTCCTGCATAAAGTCCAACATCATCACCCTGGTGCTGTTCATACTACCGCTGATCCTCGGGCCCTTCCTTTTAAGAAGGACAGTTTCTCCCAAAAAGACTGTGAAGCAGAAGCTGGTGATGCTGGCAGCCATGATCTTCATCGTCCTGGTCCTTCACCTGATCGGACTCGTGGTGCTTGAAGCCGCAGGCACCGGAAGCTATACGGCATACGAGACATATCATTCCCCCGACATCTCCACCGACAAGTCCGTGAAGAGCCTCGGTGTCATCACCACCGCCAGGCTCGAGACCTACTACATGCTTTCCGGAAAGACCTCCGACGCCATCAACAACCTGGGCAGCGAGGACACCGGAGAGGAAGACGCGGACGTGGACTATGACCTCAATGTCATAGAAGGCCTTGATTTCACGGCACTGAACTCGAAGGCCTGGGACAGCGACATCGAGGCCCTGAACAACTACCTGGCGACCCAGAAGGGAAGTTACAAGAACAAGTACACGGGGCTCTTTGAGGGAAAGAACGTCATAACCATCTGCGCTGAATCCTTCAGTCCCTACCTTATAGACAAGGACCTGATGCCCACACTGTACCGCCTTGCCAACGGAGGGATCGTGTTCACCAACTTCTACAACAGTTTCCCGAACACCACCACCAACGGCGAGTACGCCATGATGACCGGGCTGCTTCCGGACTTCACCCGCTACAAGTTTGACGCCAGCATGCAGTATTCCATTTACTGCGACATGCCCTATGTCCTGGGAAATGTTTACAAGGACATGGGCGGGAAGACCTTCGCGTACCACAACTACATGGGCTTCTACTATGAGAGGGAGGACGTGTATCCCCACTTCGGATACGACAAGGTCCGTTTCATGGATGACGGGATGACCTTCTCCGACGAATGGCCTTCCTCCGACCTGGAGATGATGGAGCAGAGCATCGACGATTACATCAACGAGGATTTCTTCACGGTGCACTACATGACCTTCAGCGGCCATTACCAGTACGATTTCGACGTCAACCCCATGTGCGACAAGAACTACGACTACACGAAGGATCTGGATTACGGCTACGCGGTAAGGGCATACATATCCTGCAACTATGAGCTGGAAAAGGCTCTGGAGTACCTGGTGGCGAGACTGGAGATGGCCGGAAAGCTGGATGATACCGTTATCGTCCTTACCGGGGACCACTATCCCTACGGTCTGGAGGAAGAAGAATACAACGAGCTGGCCGGAAAGAACGTGGATACCGTGTTCGGAAAGTACTGGGGCAGCTTCATATGCTTCAATTCCGAGTATGAGGATGAGCCCATCGTCTGCGACAATTACTGCTGCAACATAGATATCCTGCCGACCCTTCTGAACCTGCTGGGATACGATTACGATTCACGCCTGCTGATGGGCACCGACGCCCTTTCGGAGGGAGCCCATGTGGCGATCCTGGCGGACGGCAGCTTCCTTACCGACCGTATACGTTTCGACGCCGACGCCAACGAGGTCTATTTCCAGGACGGAGCGGCCAACGTGAGCGAGGGATACATCGAAGCCTACAAAAATATCGTATCCAACAAGTTCACCATATCGAACGCCATACTGTAC
>CADBPP010000050.1 GCA_902796565.1 uncultured Eubacteriales bacterium
GCTTCTTCTGACAGTAGCCAATCGGCATTCTCGCATAACATAACCTTCATAAACATCTTCACAAATGTCGATTTGTTTCCGTCATTATATCATTGCCGGCAGGCGGGTTCAACAATCTGTTTTACAGGAAAAGTTCCTTTATCTTCCGCTAAAAAAAGAACGCACTTTCGTGCGTTCCGGATCTGTTACATGTTGAGCGCCTTCTTGGACTGGCCCACCAGCTCTGCGAAAGCTTCGGGCTTGTTCATCGCCAGGTCAGCCAGGACCTTTCTGTCCAGGGTGATGCCGGCTACCTTAAGGCCGTTCATGAAACGTGAATAGCTCATGTCGTTCATTCTGCAGGCTGCGTTGATCCTGGTGATCCAGAGCTTTCTCATGTCTCTCTTCTTCAGCTTTCTGCCGACATATGCGCTTCTTAAAGCTCTCATGACCGCTTCGTTCGCGGGTCTGAATAACTTGGATTTTGCTCCGTAGTATCCCTTTGAGAGACTCATTATCTTGCTGTGTCTTTTCTTGGCGTTAACTCCGCCCTTGATTCTTGCCATATATAAACTCTCCTCCTACCTCTTATTTAACAATGATCTTGCACATCTTCTTTGCAAGCGTCGGGGTCAGGTAACCGCCCTTGCGCAGATTTCTCTTTCTCTTGCGGCTCTTGAGCTTTGAGTTGAGTCTGTGGCTCTTATAAGCTGAATTACGCTTTACGATACCTGATTTGTGGTATGTGAATCTCTTGGATGCACCTCTGTGCGATTTCATTTTAGGCATGATGTCTTTTCCTTCCGTTTATTGTTTTTTTGCAGGCGCAACATACATCACGTAGTTTCTGCCCTCTATCTTAGGTTCCTTGTCCACGACGCAGCAGTCACCTAAAAGCTGCTGAATCTTAAGCAGGAGATCTTTTCCGGCATCGATATATGCCATTTCCCTGCCCCTGAAACGGACTGAGATCTTGACCTTATCTCCGCCCTCCAGCATCTTCCTGACGCTTTTTACCTTAGTCTCGAGATCGTGATCCTGGACCCTAACTGATGTACGCATCTCCTTGATCTGGGTCGTGTTCTGGTTCTTCTTCGACTCCTTCTCCTTCTTGCTCATCTCGTAACGGAACTTTCCGTAGTCGAGGATCTTGCAGACGGGAGGATTCGCCTCCGGTGAGACCTTTACCAGATCGAGCTCTTTCTCCTCCGCGAGGGCGAGGGCTTCCTGAGCCGAAATGATGCCGATCATCTGTCCGTTCTCATCGATTACTCTAAGCTGGCTGTCTGTGATCTGTTCGTTGATTGGAAACTCTTTGATATGTCCACCTCCAAGAAAAAATGAACGCAAAGAAACTGCGTTCATACATTTTCATGTATTGACCCGACGGCCGCTGCCGCGCAAGGTGAGAAGCAATTTCTTCTGCTTTATTTTTACTGATGTATTGTAGCATCAAGTTACGTATTAGTCAATAGTAAAAAATGCTTTTTTTCTTTTAAATCATGAGGAGCCCCCAGGGGCTCCCCGGCTGTGCTAGCGTTTGCCGTAAAGGGCCGTGCTTATCCTTATGGATACCGGCTGCATCACGATCACCAGGACGGGCACCGCCAGAGCGGCGTAGCGCGTCGCATCGATGGCCGACAGCGAGATCTGCGAAGCGTACACGGCGCCGAAGGCAAAGAGCACGGTAAAGAGCATGGTCCACATCCTTCCCTGCTCAATGCCGAAGCGCAGCATCACCGGCATCTGTATCGCCATATACATAAGGCCCAGCATCGCCGATGCCGCGCATGCCAGGAGTATTCCCTCGGAATGTCCCGACAGCACTCCCGCGGTTAGCCTTATCGCAAAGCCCGCGGCCATGAAAAGGTATCCCAGAAGGTATTTCGAGAGAACTATCTCCTTTTTAGTCACCGGGAAAGAGAGGACGTATCTGTTCCAGCCGCTTCTCTCATCGTAGCCTATGGTGTTCACCGGCAGCATCAGACATATGAGCATGCCCACGTCAGCGATGCTCGGGTAGAATATCTGCCCTAAGACAAGATACATCAATATGACGATAATGAGCGTCCTTCCCGCCCCGAGGATCTCATAAAAGTCTTTTCTCATAAGTCCTGCGATGCGCTTCATTGTCTTTCTCCTCTCACCATATCGAGTATTACTTCCTCAAGATTGCGGCCGCCCGCGCTCTCCAGCAGTTCCTGCCTGCTTTTGTCGAACATCATCTTTCCCCTGTGTATGAAAACGATCCTGTCACAAAGCTTTTCGATATCGCTTATGATGTGGGAAGACAGAAGGATCGCGTGCTGCCCGTCAGAAATGAAATCAGCCAGTTCACTGATCAGCTCGTCCCGGGCGATGGGATCGAGCCCTCCGGTGGCTTCGTCCAGTATCAGCAGTTTTGCTCCATGTGATAGGGCCACCGCCAGGGACAGCTTCATCTTCATTCCCCGGGAAAAGTCTTTGAACTTCCTGTCATCGGGAAGATCGAAGCGCTCCACATGGGATCTGAAGGCTTCCCGGTCCCAGTTCGCGAAGATGCCCGAGCATACCTTTCCCACCTGGCTCACCCTGAGCCCGTCCGGAAAGCATGCCTCGTCCAGCACTGTGCCGGTCATCTCCCTGACGGATCTGAACTCCGCAGAGGAATTGTCCTCTCCCAGCACCTTCACCGTACCGGAATCCTTTTCGATCATGTCGTTGATCAGGGCGATGGTGGTGGATTTGCCCGCTCCGTTCTCTCCCACCAGCCCCACGGCGCACCCCATGGGAACGCTGAAGCTTATGTCCTTAAGCTCGAACTTCTTTGAATAGGACTTGCAAAGCCCCTTTATTTCAAGAGCATCCATTTTTAATCCTCCTTTTAATACTTCTTCTCCATTATCCTGTATGCGACGGTGTAGATGACACACTGGGCACAGGCGACATAGCTGAGGGTGTTTCCTATCAGTTTGTTTCCGAAGATAAGGCTGGCGATAAGGGATACCGCAAGCTCCCCTGTAACGGAGATGATCATGGTAAGGCTCCTCGCCCTTTCCACGATGAACCTGAGCCTTTCGTCCGTCGCGAATGATTCATACTCCTCGGCTGCGTCCGGGTCTCTTGAGATACGGATGGTCCGTATGAGCCTCACGGCACCGACGAGCATGAGACCGGAGGCGATGACGCTCAGATATTCACCGACGGATCCGGCGCTTTCCGGAATAAAAGCCGCCGCGATCTGCAGGAGAGCCCCGCAGCAGAGGAATATCAGTGCCTTCTTCTTTATCCTGTCGATCATTTTGTCCCCTCCTCGAATATGAAAACCTCTTCTATCGTCGAATCGAAAAACACAGCTATGGAGTGCGCCAGCAGGATCGACGGATTGTACTTTCCGTTCTCCAGGGAGATGATGGTCTGCCTGGATACGCCTAGATGTCTTGCCAGATCCTGCTGGGTGAGTCCCCTCCCCTTTCGCAGGGCTTCTATTCTGTTGTCCATCATTTCTCCTAATGAAATGTCAAGTTTGCTTTACACACACTATACAACCTGAATACGCAAATGTCAAGTATGCTTTACAATATTCCGGCTGTTTTTTCTTTTCCCGCTGTGCTGATCCGTGAGCGGAACTGAATTCCATGCCCCGAGCACCTGCGGGGCTGTTTTAATACACAAAATGTGAATGGCTCTTATTGACATGGGCTCCCGAGGGTGGTAAACTATCGCTAATGACTGAGAAAAAGACCGATTGAAGAGCACTTCATCACCAGAGAGGGACGCTGCTGGAATGTCCCGTTGAAGCTTCAGTTGACCGCTTTGGAGTCCGGCGCTGAAATATGAGTAAGCGTACGCGTCGGTAACGTTATAACCGAATTGAGTGGGCACTTGCCAATAAGGGTGGAACCGCGGAGCATCGCTTCGTCCCTTGATTTGCAGGAGCTTTTTTCTTGCAAAAAAACAGGAGGTTTTACTATGATCAAAATCACATTCCCGGACAATTCCGTCAGAGAGTATCAGGACGGAACGACTGTCTACGAGGTGGCTGATTCCATCAGCTCCGCTCTTGCCAGAGAGACGCTGAGCGCCACCGTGAACGGAGAACTCAGGGACATCCGTTATCCCATCACGACGGACGCCACCGTCAATCTCCACAAGTTTGACGACCCCCAGGGACGTCTTGCTTTCTGGCACACCACCAGCCACGTAATGGCCCAGGCCGTTAAGAGGCTCTACCCCGAGATAAAGCTCACCATCGGTCCCGCCATCGAACAGGGCTTTTACTATGACTTCGACGCTCCCGAGTCCATCACACCGGACATGCTGGAGAAGATCGAGGCGGAGATGAAGAAGATCATCTCCGAGAACCCGAAGATCATCATGTACACCCTTCCCAGGGAGGAAGCGATCAGAAAGGAAGAGGAAGCAGGCGAACCCTACAAGGTGGAGCTGATAAACGATCTTCCCGAGGACGCTGAGATCTCCTTCTATGAACAGGGCGAATTCTTCGATCTGTGCGCCGGTCCCCATATCGGCAGGATAAGCGCCATCAAGGCCTTCAAGCTCACCTCCATCGCCGGAGCTTACTGGAGGGGCGACGAGCACAACAAGATGCTCACCAGGATCTACGGTATCTCCTATCCCAAGAAGGAGATGCTGGAGGAATACCTCAACATGCTCGAGGAAGCAAAGAAGAGGGATCACAGAAAGCTCGGCAAGGAGCTGGATCTTTACTCCATCATGGACGAGGGTCCCGGCTTCCCCTTCTTCCATCCGAAAGGAATGATCATCCGCAACGAGCTGGAGAACTTCTGGAGGAAGGAGCACACCAAGAGGGGCTACAGCGAGGTAAGGACTCCCCTTATCCTGGACGCGGAACTGTGGAAGAGAAGCGGCCACTGGGATCACTACAAGGACAACATGTACTCCACGATCATCGACGGCAAGGAGTTCTGCATCAAGCCCATGAACTGCCCCGGAGGAATGCTTCTTTACAACAGGAAGCTCACATCCTACAAGGATCTCCCCATAAGAATGGCTGAACTGGGTCTGGTGCACCGCCACGAGAAGAGCGGAGCCCTGCACGGCCTCATGAGGGTCAGGAACTTCACCCAGGACGATGCCCATATCTTCATGACGGATGAGCAGGTCACCGACGAGATCATCGGTGTCATCGACTTCATCGACTATATGTACGGCATCTTCGGATTCGAATACATGGTGGAGCTCTCCACAAGGCCCGAGGATTCCATGGGCACCGACGAACAGTGGGAGATGGCGACGAACGGCCTGATCCAGGCTCTGAACAAGAAGGGCCTCGACTATAAGGTCAACGAGGGCGACGGCGCCTTCTACGGACCGAAGATCGACTTCCATCTCAAGGACTGCCTCGGACGTACATGGCAGTGCGGCACGATCCAGCTGGATTTCCAGCTGCCGGAAAGATTCGACCTGACCTACATCGGAGCCGACAACCAGAAGCACCGTCCCATCATGCTCCACCGTGTCATCTACGGATCCATCGAAAGATTCATCGGCATCCTCACGGAGCAGTTCGCGGGAGCGTTCCCACTGTGGCTGGCACCGGTACAGGTCGAGGTCATCACGGTGAACGAAGCCTTCGAGGATTATGCGAAGCAGGTGGCAAAGGATCTTGAAGAAAAGGACATCAGAGTCGAGACGGACTTCAGAAACGAAAAGCTCGGCTACAAGATCAGGGAAGCCCAGCTTCAGAAGATCCCCTACATGCTGGTCATCGGCGGTTCCGAAGTGGAAGCCAACACCGTCAACGTAAGAAGCAGGAAGGAAGGAGATCTCGGAGAGATGGATATCGACGATGTCATCGTCAGGCTCCTCAAGGAGATCAGCACGAAAGCTTTCTGATTGGACAGTATAACAAAACAGCTGCCTTTGGCAGCTGTTTTTTATCGTCTGAATGTTCGTCTTTTACGGAACGGATCACTTTCTCCTGTCATAATCGTCATCATCCTCAAGGAACGAGGGCATGAAGGGGATGAATCCTCCACCCTTGGGCTCTTTGGGCTTAGGGGCTTCCTTTTCCTTGGTCTCTTCCTCCTGCTTTGCGGGGCGTACGGAAGCGGGACGGTTCTCAAAGCCTGTGGCGATGAGCGTCACCTTGATGGTATCTTCCAGATCGGGATCGATGGAAGCGCCGAAGATGACATTGGCTTCGGGATGGGCTTCCTCCCTGACGATGGATGCGATCTTGTTGACGTCGAAGAGGGTGAGCTCGTTTCCACCGGTGATGTTCAGAAGAACTCCCGTGGCTCCTTCGATGGTGGTCTCGAGAAGAGGACTCGAAATGGCCTGTCTGGCCGCGTCCTCAGCCTTATTCTCGCCGATGCCGATACCGATGCCCATGTGGGCAAGGCCGGCGTCCTTGACGATGGTGCGCACATCAGCGAAGTCCAGGTTGATAAGGCCGGTATCGCTGATGATATCGGTGATGCCCTTTACGCCCATCAGCAGGACATCGTCCGCCATCTTGAAGGCTTCCTTGAAGGATGTGTTCTGGTTGGCCACCTGCAGCAGCCTGTCATTGGGGATGATCACCAGTGCGTCCACATAGTCCTTTATAAGCTGGATGCCGAGATCGGAATTCATTTCCCTGACCCTGCCTTCGAAACCGAAGGGCCTTGTCACCACACCGATGACCAGTATGCCCATCTCCTTGGCTACCTTGGCGATCACATGGGAAGCTCCCGTTCCGGTGCCGCCGCCCATACCGGCGGTGATGAACACCATGTCGGCTCCCTCAAGGGCCGCGCTGATCTCATCGGCGCTCTCCTCCGCGGAACGTTCGCCTACTTCGGGGTTGGCCCCTGCTCCCAGTCCCTTGGTGGTCTTCTCTCCGATCTGGACCTTGTTGTCCGCCAGGGACGATACCAGGACCTGACTGTCTGTATTAACAGCGTAGAATGTAACACCTCCCAGAGATGAGCTCTCGATCATGCGGTTCACTGCGTTGCATCCGCCTCCGCCCACTCCGAAGACCTTGATGTTAGCACGCATCACTACTTCAGTTTCAAATTCGTAAGCCATCACTATCCTCCTGATACATGTTGACACTTTATTTTAATATTTTTGGGGATTTATCTCAAGGTATTTATACAATTTTGCATCAATAGATTTCGATAA
>CADBPP010000051.1 GCA_902796565.1 uncultured Eubacteriales bacterium
CCTAGATTGACAACGTGAAATGGGATTGTGATTTCCCCGATACTTTTTCAATTATATCACCTCAGAGGTGATTAACGGACAATATCCTCTTCAGAATTAAAAAAGAGGACGGATTTTTCAGAATGAGGTCTTGCGGGACAAAATGAAAGGACGGATCATGCCTGAATGATCCGTCCCGGTTTTTCTCTGTGTATTATTTGAGGGGCCTTACTTTCGCATTGATCTCGTCGAAGAGCTCTGAGATAAGCATTTTCGTCTCATCGATGATGTCTTCCTTGCTGACTAGCTTCTGGACCTTCTTGTCGCGGGTCGCCATCTCGATCATTCCTTCCTTCAGATTCTTCGGACCTACCATGATCCTTACGGGCACTCCCAGGAGATCCGCGTCGGCGAACATGGCGCCGGCTCTGACGTTTCTGTCGTCATAGATGACTTCCACTCCCGCTTTGATCAGCTCATCGTAGATCCTGTCGGCCTCAGCCTTGCAATCGGGATCGTCGACCCTCATGAGGCAAAGGTGTACCTGCCAGGGGGCGATGGTGATGGGCCAGATGGGGCCGTAATCGTCATGACATGCCTCGCAGACGGAAGCGGCGAGCCTTCCCACTCCTATGCCGTAGCATCCCATGATAGGTGTCTTGATGCTCCCGTCGGCATCCGTGTAGGTCAGGTTCATGGCTGAAGAATACTTGGTGCCCAGCTGGAAGATGTTGCCCACTTCTATGCCTCGGCTGATACGGATGTCCCTCTTTCCGCAGACGGGGCAGATGTCTCCGGTGCGGATCTTGGATACGTCATGGTACTCGACTTCTCCGATGTCCCTGGGGATGTTGAGACCGACATAGTGATAGTCGACTTCGTTGGCTCCGCAGCACAGGCTGTTGATTCCCTCAAGGGTCTTGTCATAGATGACGGTGCAGCCGGCGTGCTGCTCGTAGGGGCCGCAGAAACCTGCCTTTATTCCGCTCTCCTCCGTCACCACGGCGGGATGTATCTTTTCTCCGAGAAGATTGGTGAGCTTCGTTTCATTGACCTCGTAGTCGCCTCTGAGGAACACGATAACGTACTCATCGGTCATGTTCTTCTGATAAATGACGGCCTTGCAGGATTCTTCAACGGGAAGCCCCAGATAGCCGCATACTTCCTCGATGGTCTTGCAGTCGGGAGTATGCATCTTTTTGAGCTCCGAGACGGGGGAGCAGTTCGCGTTGTCCGCAATGGTGTCGGCTGCTTCCATATTTGCCGAATAACCGCAGGCGTCGCACAGGACTATGGAATCCTCTCCGGCGTCCACCAGAAGCATGTATTCATGGGACACGCTTCCACCGATCATTCCGGAGTCTGACTTTACCGCAACGACCTGGGGGATGCCTGCGCGCTCGAATACCCTGAAGTAGGCGTTTGCCATGCGATCATAATACTCTTCCAGATCCTCCTGGGAAGTATGGAAGGAATATGCGTCCTTCATGGTAAATTCCCTGACTCTTATCAGTCCCGCCCTGGGGCGGGCTTCGTCACGGAACTTCGTCTGGATCTGGTAGATCGAGAACGGGTACTTCGTGTATGTGTTTCCGTATTCCTTGACAAGCTGTACGGCAGCCTCCTCGTGGGTCATGCCCAGGACCATGGATGTATCGTTGCGGTCGGTGAAGCGCAGAAGCTCGTCGCCCACGGAATCGAAACGCCCCGATTCCTCCCAAAGGCTTCCCGGCAGAACGACGGGGAAGAGTATCTCCTGGGAATCCACGGCGTCCATTTCCTCACGGATGATCTTCTCGATCTTCGCCGTTATTTTCTTCATAGGATGATAAAGGGAATAGATACCGTTGGCCACATACTTTATGTAGCCGCCCCTTACGCAGAAGGCATGGGAATCGATGACGCAGTCCGAAGGTCTTTCCTTGAAACGGTCACCCACAAGTTTTGTTAACTTCATTTGTTTTCTCCTCGTTTAAGATCTTTTGCCTCATATCATAAGGTCCCCTGATCCGTATGGATCAAGGGACCGATAAATCTTTCGGCGGTACCACCCTTGTTGACCGCATCGCGGCCCGCTTTCGTATGGATGATAATGCTCCGGGCCCGGTTCGGTACGCTGTGACGAAGGCTTGCACCGGCCGCCTTCTCTCTTCGCTCACAGTATGCACCTACTGTCTCCCATCGACGCTTTTAACTATTTTAGTATCCGATCATCCCTGTGTCAATACTTTTGGGCTCAATTGGCCTTTGTCTCGCAGTAGATGCACCGGTATTCCTTCGTCTTTTCATCGGAAAGCTCGAACACATGGTCAAGTTCCTGCTCGATGGATGTGATGCATCTGGGGTTTTTGCAGTACAGTACGTTAGTAAGACGGGAAGGAAGGGAGAGCTTTTTCTTCTCGATGATCACCGTATCCCTGATTATGTTGACGGTGGCGTTGGGATCCACGTATCCGATAAGGTCGAAATCCACGTCGGTGATCCCGTCGATCTTGATGATGTCCTTGCGGCCCATCTTGGAGCTCACCACGTTTTTGATGAAAGCCACTGACTGGTCCAGTTCGTCCAGTTTCAGAAGGTCGTAGAGCATCCTGCCCCTGCCTGCCGTGATGTGGTCTATTACTATGCCGTTGGTTATGGAATCGATATTCACAGTCTTCCCGCCTCCTTCAGAAGTTTGGTTATAAGGGCCATCCTCATGTAGCGTCCGTAGAGCACCTGCTTGAAGTAGCAGGCTCTGGGATCCTCATCCACCTTCACGCTGATCTCATTGACTCTGGGAAGGGGATGGAGGATCGAAAGGTCCTTCTTGGCGCTTCTGAGCTTTTCGGGAGTGAGGATGTAGCTGTCCTTGAGCCTTAAATAGTCCTCTTCGTTGAAGAAGCGTTCCCTCTGTACTCTTGTCATGTAGAGGATATCCAGCTCCCCGATGACTTCTTCCAGGTCCGTAACCTGGGTGTAGGGGATGTTCTTCTTTTTGAGGGACTCGTTCTTCACGTAGCTGGGGACCTTCAGTTCCTCCGGGGATATAAGAACGAAACGGATGCCCTCATAGCGGCTCATGGCGTTTATCAGGGAATGTACAGTCCTGCCGAACTTCAGGTCTCCGCACAGCCCCACCGTAAGGCCGCTGAAGCCGCCCTTTTCCCTGCGGATCGTGCACAGGTCCGCCAGGGTCTGGGTGGGATGGCAGTGTCCGCCGTCACCGGCGTTGATGACGGGAACAGCTGAATACTGAGCAGCCACGTATGCTGCGCCTTCCTTGTGATGGCGCATGGCGATGATGTCGGCGTAGCAGCTTATGACCCTCACTGTATCCGCCACGCTCTCTCCCTTGGAAGCGGAGGATGAATCCGCCGAGGGGGTGGAGATGACCCTGCCGCCGAGGCTCAGCATGGCTGACTCGAAGGAGAGCCTGGTGCGGGTGGAGGGCTCGTAGAACAGAGTGGAGAGTATCATGCCGTCACAGGTATGGGCATACTCCCTCGGATGTTCCATCATGTCCTCCGCTGTATCTATGAGGCCGTCTATCTCTTCCACGGAAAGATCCGTGGTGTCTATGATGCTTCTGACCATTTACTTTCCTCCTATCCAGCTCTCATCGGAAGGATCGTCCCGGAAAGCCAGAAGTCTTTTCACGTCTTCTTCCTTGATGTATCCCGTGCGGGCCGCCACATCGGCCACTGTATCGAAATCCGTCAGGGAATGGTTCACCGTGCCCGCTTCAGCGATCTTTTCAAGACCGTTCTTCATGTTGTAGGTAAAGATTGACGCTATGCCCAGCACTTCGGCTCCGGCTTCCCTGAGGACTTTGACGACATCGATGGCGCTGGAACCGGTGGAAATGAGATCCTCCACCACCACGGCCTTCTGTCCCTTTTTCAGCTCGCCTTCGATCTGGTTGTTGCGGCCGTGATCCTTGGCTCCGCTTCTTACATATCCCATGGGGAGCCCCATGAGATGGGCGGTGATGGCAGCATGAGCGATCCCGGCGGTGGAAGTGCCCATTATCACTTCACACTCGGGATAGTACTCTTCTATCACGGCTTTAAGGCCGTTCTCCACGACGTTTCTCACCTCAGGAGCGGTGAGGGTAAGGCGGTTGTCGCAGTAGACGGGGCTCTTGATGCCGCTGGCCCATGTGAAGGGCTCGTCCGGACGGAAGAACACTGCTTTGATCTTCAAAAGATCCTCGGCAACTATCGTTTTGTAATCCATATCTTATTCCTCCAAAGTCAGTAAAGTCAGTTCAGAAATTCTCTTACGCATCTGACGTATGCTTCCAGGGGATCGTCCGCCTTTGTTATCGGACGGCCGACGACTATGTAGTCGCTTCCCTGCTCCCGGGCCATTGCGGGGCTCATGACCCTCTTCTGGTCATCGTTTCCTGAATCTTCCGGGAAGCGAATGCCGGGAGTTACGGTAATAAAGTCCTTGCCGCACCATTCGTGCACGTCGTCCGCTTCCTGGGGGGAGCATACAACTCCGTCAAGTCCGCATTCCTTTGCGTTTTTCGCGTAGGAACGGACGGTGTCCTTAAGCTTTCCCTTTATCAGGAGCTCTTCCTCCATCATCTTCTGGTCCGTGGAGGTGAGCATGGTGACGCCGATAAGCAGGGGACGGGTGCCGTCATTTTTTGTAAGACCCGTGATGGCGGAACGCATCATCTCGCTGCCTCCCGCGATGTGCAGGTTCGTTATGTCCACGTCCAGTTCGCTTAAGACATGCATGGACTTTTTGACGGTATTGGGGATGTCATGGAGCTTTAAGTCCAGAAATATCCTGTGTCCTCTTTTCTTGATCTCCCTCACGATGTCCGGTCCTTCCGAATAGAAGAGCTCCATGCCGATCTTTACGAAGGGCAGCCTTTTGCCCTCAAAGACCGAGAGGATGTCCAGTGTCTCCTTTTTCGAGTCGAAATCACACGCTACTATTACATCTTTTCCCATCAGTGGGCACCTCCTATGATATCGCTGAGTCTGTCTATGCCGAGACGCTCCATCTCACCGGGCAGGGCGTCTATTATCTTTTTGCATGCCATGGGATCCGTAAGGTTGGCCGTTCCGACCTCGACGGCGGTGGCTCCCGCCATCATCATCTCGATGACATCCCTGGCAGAGCTGATGCCTCCGAGACCCACTACCGGGATGGACACGGCCTTTGAAACCTGGTAGACCATCCTTAGGGCGACAGGGAATACCGCCGGACCGGAAAGACCTCCGGTGACGTTCGCCAGCAGGGGACGGCGGCTCTTTAAGTCGATCCTCATCCCCAGCAGGGTATTGATAAGGCTCAGTCCGTCGGCTCCGGCGTCTTCGCAGGCGCGGGCTATCTGTGTTATGTCTGTGACGTTCGGAGTCAGCTTCACGATGACGGGCTTACGGGAGACCTTTTTGACCGCCTTTACCACGGAGGATGCCATGGCGGGATCCGTGCCGAAGCTCATGCCTCCTCCGTGGACGTTGGGACAGCTGATGTTGAGTTCTATCCAGCCCACCGCGTCCTCCTCTGAGAGCCGCGCGGTGCAGTAAACGTATTCTTCCTCAGAAAAGCCGGAGACGTTGGCCATTACGGGCTTACGGAAGTTGTCCCTTATCCATGCGAGCTCGTTTTCGATCACATGCTCCACACCGGGATTCTGAAGCCCCACGGCATTGAGCATCCCGGAAGGGGTCTCCGCTATCCTCGGGGTGGGATTCCCGTAGCGCTCGTCCCTGGTGGTGCCCTTGAAGGAGAAGCTCCCCAGGATGTTTATATCGTAGAATTCCGTAAATTCCTTCCCGTACCCGAATGTGCCGGAGGCGGGTATCACGGGATTGTCCAGTTCTATGCCGCAAAGCGTCGTTTTCAGTTCTGCCACAGTATCTCCTCCCTGTAAAGCACGGGACCGTCCTTGCAGATCCTCTTGTAGCCGTTTTGGGTCTTTACGGTGCATCCCATGCAGGCGCCGAAACCGCATCCCATCCTCTCTTCGAAGCTGAACTGCCCGGGTACATCGCAGCTGTCATATACGGCCTTCAGCATTGGAAGAGGGCCGCAGGAATAGGTGCAGGTGTAGCCCTCCGGCAGCGCGTCGGTCACAAAGCCCTTCACTCCCGAGCTTCCGTCTGCGGTGGTGAGCCTCACTTCGCATCCGAGGGATTCGAAATCCTCCTTGAGGAAGATCTCCTCCGATGTATTGAACCCGAGGATGACCACAGGCTCCTTTCCTTCGGCGATCAGCTTTTTGCACAGCCAGAACAGGGGAGGGACCCCCGCTCCTCCTCCGATAAGAAGGGGACGGGTCCCTGAGTCGGATGTGTCATAACCGTTTCCGAGGCCTGTCAGAGTGCCTATTATAGATCCCGGACCCATATCAGACATTATCTTCGTTCCTTCTCCCACGACCTTGTAGATGACTCTGAGGGTCTCTCCGTCGCAGTCGCATACGGAGATGGGCCTTCTGAGGGTCTTTCCGGGAACGGAGAAGTTTACGAACTGTCCGGGCACCGTGATGTCCGAGAGGTCTCCCGAAAGCCTCATCTCAAACGTTAACGGGGCGATCTCCCGGTTGGATCGAATTATAAGTAAGGTATCTTTCATATCTTTCCTTTACGCGTCTATGGTTGATATCGTAAGAGTGGTCTCTTCAAGTACGTCCAGAAGGACACTGACCGTATCGAGGGACGTGAACATGGTCACGTTGTTCTCGGTGGCCAGGAGCCTTATCTTCGTGCCGTCCGACTGAGTGGAATCGTTGGCGATGTCCCTGGTGTTTATCACGTAGGCCAGGTGTCCCTGCCTTATGGCTTCGGGAATGTCGTCGGAGCCTTCGCTGATCTTTCCGAGCACATGGGTGCGGATCCCGTTGGCCTTGAGGAATTCTGCCGTTCCGCTGGTGGCCTGGATGTTGAATCCCAGGTTGTAGAAACGTCTCACCAGGGGCAGGGCTTCTTCCTTGTCGCTGTCGGAGACAGTGACGAAGACGGTGCCGTAGTTCCTCAGATTGGTCCCGGCGGCCTGCAGCGCCTTATAGAGGGCGCGGTTGAGCTTGTCGTCGTATCCTATCGCTTCTCCCGTGGATTTCATCTCCGGTGAGAGGTAGGCGTCGAGGCCCTTGATCTTGTTGAAGGAGAACACGGGGACCTTTACGTAGTAACGGCTCTTCTCCGCAGGATACAGTTCGAAGATGCCCTGTTCCTTGAGGCTCTTTCCGAGGATGAC
>CADBPP010000052.1 GCA_902796565.1 uncultured Eubacteriales bacterium
AAAGTCCGAAGATACGCCTTGTCGGCATCACAGACGCGGCGGCTCTCCAGGGCCTTCCTTATGGCCATGTTATGGGTCCACCTGTCGAGGCTTTCGTCCTCGATGTATCCTATGACATCGTCCCGCCTCTTCGCCAGAGCCGTGGCGAAGTACCATGCCCTCATCATATTAATATAGTACTCTTCGCTTCTGATCCCGGCGACGAGCTCCGGGAAAACAGGATCGAAGCATTCATCCAGGTAATGGCTCATCAGCATGCCGATGCCGAAACGCACCGTATATGTGTCTTCCGAAGCGATCCATTTCCTGACAGAGGCAAGAAGTTCCCCGCGGTGTTTCGAAAACACCTTCGGAGAGAGCTGGTCGCAGGTCGCCCAGTTGCCGATAAAGGGGAGGAAGGCCTCCACCTGAGCGAGGCATGTCTCAAAGTCCTTCGTCAGGGAGATGATGAAGGCGTGCAGCTGGTCCTCGTCGAAGAAGCGGTGTGGCGTATCGGCGAGGAACCGGCCGATATCCTCCCTTTTCGACAGTTCCCGGGCCAGGGCCCTGAGCTCGGGAGTCCTTACTCCGATCATCCCGGAGGGATCCACGTTCGGTATCAGCTTTGCCTGAAAGTCCCTGTAGTCCGGGTCAGAGCGCTGCCTGAGGATCTCCCGGATCTCATGAGTTATGTTATCGTGTCCTTTAGCCATTTTCATGACCTTCCCCACAGAAGGGCGCCGAAAAACGTCACTGTGTTCGGGCCGTTGTTGTATTTCATGCCTGCCTTCACCGCCAGCTCGCTGATAACGAAGCCGTAGCCCTCAATCGCGTGATACAGCTTCTCCGGGAAACGGCAGCTCTCATCGGGATATGCGCACTCGGAACATCTGTGGCAGCTCTCATTGGACAGCAGCATGTAGGGCGGAAAATCCTTCCCCAGGCCTTTGTCGAAGGCCTCCGTCACATCCTTGAAATCCTTCATGGCGCTTCTCATGCCCTCGAAGTCGAAGGAGCTCTTTAATTCATATACCTTGCTGAAGAGCATCATCCTGTTGTAGGACTCGACCCTGGATCGGCATTCCTCAAGGGTCCCCACCGCGGGAGGACAGGCCCATGTCTTGCCGTAGCCCCTGCAGGAATTCCCCTCGCAGATCCTTCGCACCTCGTCGCGGTATTCCAGCTCGTTTATCGCTATCTCCCCCGTCTCGGAGATGCCCGCCTCATCCGCTGCCTTTCTGATAATGTAGTCAAGGGACATTACTTCCATTCTTTCCTCCGCCGCGCTGCCGCGGGATCCTCCCGCTTTCGCGCCGTTGATCATATTTATCGTCTTCAGACATTATGATTTTACCACATAACGGCACTGTCCGCCACGGCATATTTAAACGGCCGCATCCGTTCACGGATGCGGCCGCTGTGCATCAAATATGTATCTTTCCGGATCCTATCCTATCCCGAGGATCCTTTCGGCGTTGTCATGGAGGATCATCCTTCTCTCAGTGTCGGAAAGGGGGATCTTCATGAAGCGCCCGATCTCGACAGCGGGATCCCACATGGGATAATCGGTGCCGTACATGACCCTTTCGGCGCCGTACTCATGGATTATGTCCGACGCCTCTTCGGGTGAGATGTAATAAAGCGAGGATGATACGTCCACGAAGAAGTTCGGCAGATCCCTTAATTCGTTCACGGCGTTGAGCCAGTTCGACCAGCCGCCGAAGTGGGCTCCTATGACTGTGAGGGAACTCAGGTCTTCCAGCAGGGGACGCAGTCTGTTCGGGTTCGAGCAGTCATAGCGGGTGTCCCCCGTATGCATGAGGACGGTGAGGCCCTTTCTTTCACAGATCCTGAGCATGGATACGAAGGAAGGCTCGTCCACGCGGAACCCCTGGCTCTCGGGATGCAGCTTTACTCCCTTCATCCCCAGGGATATTATCTCGTCGGTATCCGCCTCCACATCGCCCTCGGGATACAGGGTGCCGAAACCGCTGACGCAGTCGAAACGCTGTGCCTCGGAGGCTATGAAACGGTTGATGCTGGATACCTGATGGGACGTGGTGGCTACGGAATGAATGAGGAAATGATCTGTCCCGGCCGCCTTTCCCACCTCCACGAGATGGTCGGTGACTCCGGTGCCGAAGGAGACGGTGCCGTAGAATTTATCCGTGCCGGCCACTGCCTTCGCGGCGATCTTTTCGGGGTAAACGTGGGTATGCATGTCGGTCACTTTGAATCTGTTATCGATCATATACGTACCTGTTTCTTGTTTTTGAGTACAAAAATGGCGCCCCAACAAGGACTCGAACCTTGGACCTAACGGTTAACAGCCGTGCGCTCTACCGACTGAGCTATTGAGGCGCTACAAGAATATATTATACATAATTATTTTTTATTGTCAACTTTTGAAGCGACTTTTTTTGTTTTTTTAGAGGCCTGTTTAGTCCCCTTACCCGGGGCGCCCGCCTTGAGAGCGGGATGTTTCAGACGGCTTTTCTGATCGGATGTCTTCTTCTCCGGCGCCTGGGACATGCACTGTCTGACCTCCTTCGCAGTGAGGCTCCTGTAGCTTCCGCTCTTTAAGTCCCCAAGGGTTATCCCCGCTTCCTCTATCCTCTTCAGGGAGATGACGGGATGGCCTATGATCTCGCACATGCGGCGGATCTGGCGGTTGCGGCCTTCGGAGATGACGATCTCCACACGGCTGTTGCCCTTTATGAGCTTGTCGAGCCTGACGAAATTCGCAGAGGCGAGCCTGTCGTCCAGCATGACCCCCTTGGTGAGCTTTTTGAGGTCCTTCTCGTCCACCTCCCCGGAAAGCAGGGCGAGATACCTTTTCCCCTTGTTGAAACGGGGATGGGTAAGGGTGTAGGCGAAATCGCCGTCGTTCGTGACGAAGATGAGGCCCTCGCTGTCCTTGTCCAGCCTTCCCACGGGATACAGGCGGTGGGTACTGTCGTCGATCAGGTCCAGGACCGTGGTCTCGCCGTGGTCGGCTTTGGCGGAGCTGATGACTCCGACCGGCTTGTTGAGCATGTAGTAGACCTTCTCCTCCTGGGGCCTGAGGAGCTTCCCCTTCAGGGTGACCTCGTCATGCTCCTCGTCTATGTCCATGCCGGGCTCGGTGACCCTCACCCCGTTGACGCTGATCTTTCCCGCTTCGATAAGTTCGTCCGCTTTCCTTCTGGAGGCGGCTCCGCACAGTGCGATGTACTTGTTGATCCTCATATGTAACGCCTTTCACCCGCTGCTTTGACTATTTTCGCGCGCTATGTTATTATACTATGAGAAAGAGCGGCACAACAACAGTTTTCTGCCGCAGAGGTTATCAAATGGATACGGACAGGATCATATACTATGTGATGATAGCGGCTTCTTCCCTGATCTCCATCACTCTCCACGAGTGCGCCCACGGCTACACGGCCCTGAGACTGGGGGATCCCACGGCAAAGGAGAGCGGAAGGCTCACCCTGAACCCGATAGCCCACATAGACCCGGTGGGGCTTCTGATGCTCATCGTCATGCGCATCGGCTACGCGAAGCCTGTGCCGGTGAACCCGTACCGCCTGAGGGAAAGAAAGAAGGGGATGCTTCTGGTGTCCCTGGCGGGGCCCGCGACGAACCTGATCCTGGCCCTGATCGCGGGAAGGACAGCGAAGGCCCTCATCGACCTGGTGGTAAGAAAGAACGCCCTGTACTACGCGGTATACTTCCTGATCATCTTCACCCAGCTGAACATAGGCTACGCGGTGTTCAACCTGCTGCCCTTCCCGCCGCTGGACGGCTCGAAGATCTTCGCTTCCCTGCTGCCGGACAGATGGGAAGCCGCCTTCTACCGCTATCAGAAGTATTTTTACATTGTTGTACTGGTCCTTTATCTATTGGGCGTTTTGAATGTTATAATTGACCCTGTCATCAGTTTTCTGTACAGACTGATAATATCCTGAAGGAGAAGGCCTTGGAAAAAGTACAGTTCGAGACCTTCGACGGGCCGCTGGACCTGCTCCTGAACCTCCTGTCGAAGAACGAGATCGATATTTACGATATCCCCATAGCGAAGATCACCGACCAGTACATGGCCTACCTTTACAAGGCGGATGAGCTGAACATCGAGCTGGCCAGCGAATTCATAGTGGTGGCCTCCCAGCTCATAGAGATAAAGAGCCGCATGATGCTCCCGAAGGAGGAGCCCGAGGAACCCGAGGCGGATCCCAGGGAGGAGCTGGTCAGAAGGCTCAACGAGTACCG
>CADBPP010000053.1 GCA_902796565.1 uncultured Eubacteriales bacterium
ACCCTCCATCTCCCAGATGCCCAAATTCGAGGAATTCAGCGGAGGCATACAGCTGAGGCTCGAGGAGCAGCTGGAGGAGGAGCAGAAATAGAGTTTTTCTACAGCGGAAGGACAGTCTCCTTCCGTTTTTTTTATACATAAAACGGGGCCGTCGGTGACGGCCCCGTATGGATCCTTGCGGTATCTCAGACCTCGAAATTGGGGAACTTCTCGGAATCTTCCTTGTTCTCGGCGGTGAATTCGTAATCCTTGCCGGGAAGGACGGCGTTGAGCACTATGCCCACGATGGCTGCGACAGCGAGGCCGGAGAGGCTTATCGTGACGCTTCCGACGGTGAGGTTGACCGCCTGGGCGGCGCCGGTGCCGTACTTGATGCCGATGGACAGCACCAGGATAAGGGCTGCGATGATGACGTTGCGGTTGTTGGTGAAGTCGACCCTGTTCTCAACGACGTTTCTGACGCCGGCCGCGGAGATCATTCCGTACAGCACCAGGGAGATGCCTCCGATGGTGGCTGCGGGCATCGCGGCGATAAGGGCGGCGAACTTCGGCGAGAAGGAGAGGACGATGGCGAACACGGCGGCGAGCCTGATGACCCTGGGATCGTAGACCTTGGTAAGGTTGAGGACTCCGGTGTTCTCACCGTAGGTGGTATTCGCGGGGGCTCCGAACAGGGCTGCCAGCGTGGTGGCAAGACCGTCGCCGATCAGTGAACGGTGAAGTCCGGGATCTGCGATGAAGTTCTCGCCTACCGTGGAGGATATGGCTGAGATGTCTCCGATATGCTCCACCATGGTGGCCAGCGAGATGGGCAGGATGGTGATGACTGCGGAGATCAGAAGCGCTGTGTCCGCATGGCCGAACAGTGAGAACACTGTGTTGTCCATGGCCACGGGAAGTCCGATCCAGGGAGCGGAGGCGATGACGGATGTATCGACTATGCCCATGAAGGCAGCGCATACATATGAAACGATGACACCCATGAGAACGGGGATGATCTTGATCATGCCCCTGCCCCACATGTTGCAGATGATGATCACAAGAAGGGCGATGATGGCGACGGGCCAGCTCTGCTGGCAGTTCTCAAGCGCGCTTCCCGAAAGGGTCAGTCCGATGGCGATGATGATGGGTCCTGTCACGATGGGCGGGAAGTACTTCATGACCTTCTTGGCGCCGAATGCCTTTATAAGGGCGGCCAGCAGCACATACATGAGTCCGGCGCATGCCACGCCGAAGCTGGCATAAGGGATCATGGAAGGATCGGTGTTGGTATTGAACGCGAAGTAGCCTCCGAGGAAAGCGAAGGACGAGCCCAGGAACGCGGGGACCTTCTTCTTGGTTATCAGATGGAAGAGAAGGGTACCGAGTCCCGCGAAAAGCAGGGTGGCTGAAACGCTGAGTCCCGTAAGGGCGGGCACCAGCACCGTCGCTCCGAACATGGCGAACATGTGCTGGAGTCCGAGCACCAGCATCCTGCCCGTGCCAAGCTGGGTGGCGTCATAGATGGCATCGTTGTTTTTGTTCATTTGTGTGTTGTCTCCTGACTTTGATTTTTCCGGCCTTCACGCGTTCTCGTAGATATCCACGCGGGTGAGGCCGTCGTACTGGCTGATCTTGACAGATACGATCTCCTTTCCGGATGTGGGCACGTTCTTTCCCACATAATCAGCTCTGATGGGCAGTTCCCTGTGGCCCCGGTCCACCAGCACCGCAAGCTCTATGGAAGCGGCTCTTCCCATCTTCATGACAGCTTCCATGGCGGCCCTCGCGGTCCTGCCGGTGTAGAGCACGTCGTCCACCAGGATCACATGGGTGCCCTCCACCGGGAAATCCACCTCGGACCCATTGACCACGGGATCCCCGCTGTCGTGTTCCAGATCGTCGCGGTAAAGGGTGATGTCGAGGCTCCCCACGGGCAGCTCGACTCCGTCGATGGAAGCGATATTGTCCCTGAGGATCCGTGCCAGGGGCACTCCTCTGGAGCGTATGCCCAGGAGCACCACGTTCTCGCATCCGCGGTGATGCTCGAGTATCTGGTGCGATATCCTTTTCAGGGCACGCGCGACCTCATCCTCTTCCATTATGGTAGCCTTGAACTGCATCGATTGCCTCCGGAGCTGAAAATGCGGGACATGAAAA
>CADBPP010000054.1 GCA_902796565.1 uncultured Eubacteriales bacterium
CAAAAGGCATCATACAGTCATCGACAGGCAGGGGACCGAAGGACTGAAGCCTCCCTACGTCCTTTTGTGCAACCATAACGCCTTCTTTGATTTCAAGGTGGCGACCATGGCCATCTGGCCTGCCAGAGCGAACTATGTGGTGGCGATAGACGGCTTTATCGGAAGGGAATGGCTCCTCAGAAACGTGGGAGGCATCTGCAAGAGGAAGTTCACCAACGACATAACCCTTGTAAAAAACCTTCAGAAGACCATAAAGAACGGCGATGTGGCCATGATATATCCCGAGGCCAGATACTCCCTTTGCGGGACCACCGCGGTGCTGCCTCGTTCCCTCGGAAAGCTCTGCAAGCTTCTTAAGGTACCGGTGGCCGTGCTCATATGCCACGGACACCACATCAATTCGCCGTTCTGGAACCTTCATGACAGAAAGGTCTCTCCGACACAGGCGCAGTTCCGGATCCTCTTTACCAAAGAGGAGCTCTCCCGGCTCTCCGCGGATGAGATCAACGAAAGGATCGTGGAAGCGTTCCAGTATGACGAATACACATGGCAGAAGGAAAACGGCATAAAGGTCACGTATGAAAAGAGGGCGGAAGGCCTTCACAAGGTCCTCTACCAGTGTCCCTCATGCGGAAAAGAGTTCCGTATGAACAGCAGGGGAACCATCCTTTACTGCGAGGAATGCGGCAAAGAGTGGGAATATCTGGAAAACGGTGAGCTCAGGGCCCTGGAAGGGGAGACGGAATTCTCCCACATCCCCGACTGGTATGAGTGGGAACGCGCTAACGTCAGAAAGGAAGTCGAAGCCGGGACTTATTCCAGCGGGGAACTGAAGGTCACAGTGGAGAGCCTGCCCAACGCGAAGAGGTTCATCCCCCTGGGCGAAGGCACCATGGTCCATGACATGAACGGATTCGTCGTAAAGGATCTGGAGACCGGGGGAGAAAAGTACTTCATGGAAAAGAGCGTGCCGTCCCTGTATTCCTGCCACATAGAATATGACTATCTCGGTAAGCACGGGGACTGTGTGGACCTTAACACCCTCACGGATACCTGGTACATCTATCCTGAGGGAAGGGACTTTTCCGTGACGAAAATGGCCCTGGCGACGGAGGAGCTGTATTTTGCCTACATGCGCTCCATCGGAAAGCCGTGTCCGCCGGGACTGGCGTGAACAGCCTTAAATACTTCTTTCGCTCCTGCCTCATGGAAACGGCCCCCGCGGGATATATAATTGAGATATGCCAGATACCAATATCATAGAAATAAATGACATACATTCAGAGGAACTGAAGGTCTATTCGGGCCTTACGGAAAGACAGCTGAAGACCGTGAATGAGCCCGGAGACGGGCTTTTCATAGCCGAGAGCCCCAATGTCATAGACAGGGCCCTGGACGCGGGATACGAGCCCGTATCCATGCTGATGGACCGCAGGTACATCCACACAAGGGCAGCGGGCCTTATCGAGCGCTGCGGGGATATACCCGTGTATACCTCCGATGAGAACGTGCTGATAGCCCTTACGGGCTTCAACCTGACAAGGGGGATCCTCTGCGCCATGAAAAGAAAGCCCCTGATCCCCATGGAAAGGATCATAGAAGGGACCTCCCGCATCGCGATCCTGGAGGAGGTGGAGAATCCCACGAACATCGGAGCGATCTTCAGAAGCGCCGCGGCTCTCGGCATGGACTGCGTCCTTCTGACGCCGGGATGCTGCGATCCCCTTTACAGACGCTCTATACGCGTCAGCATGGGAACGGTCTTCCAGATCCCCTGGGGCTTCACGCCAGAGTGGCCCTCGGAAGGACTCAGCGTTCTCAAAAGACACGGTTTCGCTACGGCGGCCCTGGCGCTCTCCGACGATTCGGTGCCGGTATACGAGCCTTCAGTACACTCCGAGAAGAAGCTTGCCTTTATCCTGGGAACGGAAGGGGAGGGCCTCAGGGGAACGACGATCCTTTCGTGTGACTATACACTGAAGATCCCGATGTACAACGGAGTGGATTCTCTCAACGTGGCTGCCGCCAGCGCCGTCGCGTTCTATGAAGCCTCAAGGAGCAGAAAATGAAAAGAAAACGCATAGCCATAGTCGCCACCGGAGGGACGATCGCCGGAGCCGGGGAAGTGGGCAGGAGCCTGGAGTACCGCGCGGGAGAGATATCCGTATCCGAGATCATAGAGAGCATCCCGAACATCAATGCCCTGGCGGAGCTGGAATGCCACCAGCTCTTCAGCCTTGACTCGAACGAGATGGATCCGGACAAGTGGCTCGTTCTGGCCCGTACGATCAACGGCCTTCTGGACCGAGACGACATCGACGGCTGCGTCGTGACCCACGGCACCGATACCCTGGACGAGACTTCGTATTTTCTGAATCTCACCATCTCGTCGGACAAACCCGTGGTGCTGACAGGAGCCATGAGGCCCGCCACGGCCACCAGTGCCGACGGACCCTTCAATCTCTATCAGTCCGTGGCCCTAGCGGCCTCCGCCCAGGCGGTGGGAAAGGGAGTCATGGCGCTGTTTTCCTCCACCATCTACTCGGGAAGGGACATAGAGAAGATCAACAACTTCAGGGTGGACGCCTTCAATCACAAGGATTTCGGGTGTCTGGGATTCATGCAGGATGACGACGTATACTTCTATTCAAGGGTATACAGAAAGCATACCTTCGAATCCGTCTTTTCGGAGCAGCTGCCTGAAAAGCTTCCCAGCGTCGCCGTGGCGTACTTCTGCGCCGGAGCCGATCCCGATATCCTGTATCATCTTTCGGAACGAAACGAAGGCATCGTCATAGCCGGCACAGGCAGCGGCAATTATTCCGAGGCATGGCTCAGCGCGATCAACGAGCTCTCTTCGAAGGGCATAGTCTTCGTACGATCCAGCAGGGTGAACATGGGGATAGTCTTCGATGACGAGATCTTCGACCCGAAGCATCTTTGCATAGCGTCCAACACCCTTTCGGCTCAGAAGGCCAGAGTCCTTCTGATGCTGTGTCTTTCCAGGACGAAGGATCTCGGGGAAATAAAAAGAATATTTGAGGAATACTAGGGGGACGAAAGAATTGAGACTCTTTATAGCCAGCGACCTGCACGGCTCCGCTTATTACACACAGAAGATGCTCCAGCGCTACAGCGAAGAAAAGACCGACATGATGCTTCTTCTGGGGGATCTTCTCTATCACGGGCCCAGAAACGACCTTCCTGAGGGATACGATACAAAAAAGACCGCGGAGCTCCTCAATTCCGTAAGACACGGCATCATCTGGATCCAGGGCAACTGCGACGCCGAGGTGGACCAGATGGTATTAAGCTTCCCGATGCACCGGGAGATGGCCTTCGAAAGCAAGGCAGGGACCGTCCTGGCGACCCACGGCCATGTCTACAACGATGAAAAGCCGCCCTATCCCGGTTTTGACGGCATCTTGCTGTGCGGCCATACCCACGTCTGCGGCTTTAAGGAGGCGGACGGATACCTGTACATGAATCCGGGAAGCATCTCCATACCGAAGGACGGGACGCCCCACAGCTACATGATCACAGATATGGAGACATACACCATAAAGGATCTTGACGGAAATATCATAAGAAGCATGACGGTGATCTGATGGAGGACAACTTGCAGAAGCTTATTATCATACCCTATTCAGGCGATGAGCTGAACGCGGAGGACCTTCTCGCCACCAACAAGATATCACGACCATCCGCGGTAAGGCTTCTGAAAAAGTACTCGGAGCAGCTGTCACGGTGCTGCCTTCCTGCAGCGGCTGTGACGGAGCTTTCCGTCGGGATAACGGATGACGGCATAACTCTTGAAGGGAAGAGATTCGGAAACGAAACCGTCGCAGGTCTCATTAAAGGATGCGATTCGGTATGGCTGTACCATGTCACATCGGGCACGGAGCTGGAGAACGCCGAATGCTTCGACTCCGCGTCCATGAGGGATATGTTCGCCTTCGCCGCGATGCTCAAAATGAAGGAAGAACTGAATGAGTATTTCCGCAGGGATATCGGTCTTTCTTCCCCCGAGAACCTTCTGGCACAGGCGGGAAGGGAACTCACCGAAGAGGATAACATGCTTCTTTCAGATCTCGGGAAAGAAGCCATGGACAGACTGGGCATAACCGTGGACAGCAGGGGGCTCCTCAGGCCCTGGAACACCCTGTGGGGAGTCTTGTACGAAAAAAAGGCATAAATAAAGTGCATTTTCCAGCACATCAGATATCCTGAACCATTTATTAAATTAAGCCTTTTCGGTTTATTGATTATTTAATAAACAAAATTTAAAAAAAACTTAATTTAATATTGACAAGTGTCTTCCCAATGGTTATAATACAGAAAAATTCTGAAAGGGGAGCTGATATGAGAAATATGATCATCGCAAAGGCTTATTATTATTATCATATCCGCGCCGCCTTCTGAACCTGATCCAGCAGGATCCAAGTTTTGATACAGACGGCTTCGTTAAGTTTGCAGACAGAGACTTACCGGAGCCGTTTTTTATTTTATCCATAGGGAGGAAACTTAAATGACCGTTAAAATCTTGCTTATCGTTCTGTTCTTTGCTGTAATGGTGGGTGTCGGGCTCTACTGCCGCAGACAGGCCATGGATGTGCACGGATTCGTGCTGGGAGGAAGAAACGTGGGTGCGTGGCTCACCGCCTTCGCCTACGGCACCAGCTACTTCTCCGCTGTCATCTTCGTGGGTTACGCTGGACAGTTCGGATGGAAATTCGGGATCTCATCCACCTGGATAGGTCTCGGGAACGCGGTCATAGGTTCCCTGATGGCATGGGTCATCCTCGGAAGAAGGACCAGGATCATGACCCAGCATCTTTCCAGCGCCACGATGCCCCAGTTCTTTAAGAAAAGGTTCGAGAGCCCGGCGCTGAAGATCTTCGCCTCGATAATCATCTTCGTGTTCCTGATCCCGTACACGGCGTCTCTCTACAACGGTCTTTCAAGACTGTTCGGTATGGGCTTCAACGTGGATTACACGGTATGCATAATCATCATGGCAGTGCTCACCGCCGTATATGTCATAGCCGGCGGATACATGGCGACAGCCGTGAACGACTTTATCCAGGGCGTCGTGATGCTCTTCGGAATCGCAGCGATAATCCATTCGGTCCTGAAGATCAACGGAGGCTTTATAGGCTCTCTCGCCGCGCTGGCCAGAGTAAACGATGCTGCGGTCTCGGACGTTCCCGGCATCTTCGCCAGTTTCTTCGGCCCGGATCCCCTCTCCCTGCTGGGAGTCGTGATCCTTACATCGCTGGGTACATGGGGACTTCCCCAGATGGTCCAGAAGTTCTACTCCATAAAGAGTGAAAACGACATCCACAAGGGAACAGTCATCTCAACTCTGTTCGCCATAGTGGTCGCCGGCGGCTGCTACTTCCTGGGAGGATTCGGAAGGCTCTTCAACATCGACGTGGCAAAGGAAGGCTTTGATGCCATTATCCCGACGATGCTCTCGAACATGTCCGACGTGCTGCTCGGTATCGCGCTGATACTGGTCCTCTCCGCATCCATGTCCACTCTGTCGTCACTGGTGCTGACATCCGCGTCCACCCTTACGCTGGACCTGATCGAACCGGTGATCTTCAAGGGAAAGAGGGATGAGAAGAAAAACCTTCTTATCATC
>CADBPP010000055.1 GCA_902796565.1 uncultured Eubacteriales bacterium
ATGGAGGAAGGACGTAATGACCCTTATCATCGAATGCGCGCTCCTCTGCGCCGCCTTTACAGTGATGGTGTATGTGATGGCGCGGGAGCCCGTAAAAACTCTCTACAATTATCCCCCCGCGATACAGGAGAGGGTCAGGAGCCTGGAGCGCTACAGGGGCATGATCCCGACCCGGAAGAACAAGCTTTCCGCCAAGGCGGGGGCGAGCCTTCTTTTCGTTATCGTACTGAGCCTTATCCTGAGGTACGTGAACGGCTGCGCCTCCTTCGGTGAGGCTTTCGGTGAAGGCATGATCCTCTGGAGCGCCGTGAACCTGTGGGACCTTATCGTCCTGGACATCGTCTGGTTCTGCCACGATCCCCGTTTCGTTCTGGAGGGGACGGAGGACATGACGGACGCGTACCATGACTACATGTTCCACTTCAGGGGATTCTGTATCGGGGAAGCCCTGGCCGTCGCCGTATGCGCCGTCTCGGCGGCCGTGGTACAGTTTATCCTCTGATGAATATTAATCCCTAAGGAGGCGATGCCCATGAGACAGAGCGTTTTCGACATGAAGTTTTCAGATGTGTACCCATTGCTGGTAAAAAAGGCTGAGAGAAAGGGCCGGACCGCTGAGGAGGTGGATGAGATCATCCGCTGGCTCACGGGCTATGCTCCCGGTGAGTGGGATGATGATGCCACCTACAGGGAGTTCTTCGGGAACGCCCCGGCCATGAATCCCAATGCTTCCCTTATCAGAGGCAGCGTATGCGGGATAAAGGTGGAAGAGATCGAAGATCCCCTGATGCAGAAGATCCGCTGGCTGGACAAGCTGGTGGACGAGCTGGCAAAGGGGAAAAAGATGGAGAAGATCCTCAGATGATCCGGGAATTCGAAGCCGTCCTCCATGAGGACAGGGAAAGCGGCGGAGCATACGTGGCCCTCCCGTGGGACCTGAGAGCTGAAACGGGAAAGGGCCGTCTGAAGGTCCATGCCTCCTTCGACGGGATACCCTACGACGGCAGCATCGTGAACATGGGAGTGAAGAACCCCGACGGCTGCCTATGCTGGATCATCGGTGTCAGAAAGTCCATAAGAAAAGAACTGGGAAAGGGAGAGGGCGATACCTTAAAGGTAAGTATCGAGCCCGCGGAGTGAACGGAAAAATGAGAAGAACGGACCGGGAGATCACGGATCTTCATGAGATAACACAGATAATCGATAACTGCAATGTACTCCGCCTCGGCCTTAACGGGGAAGACTTTCCCTATGTCGTCCCCATGCATTTCGGTTACGAATACACCGGCGGGACATTCGTATTCTACCTGCACGGCGCGAAGGAGGGAAAAAAGCTCACGCTTCTTGCGCGGGACCCCCGGGTATGTGTGGAGATGGACTGCGGGATGGAGCTCATAAGCGGCGGGGATACGGCCTGCGAGTGGGGAGCCTCATACGCCAGCGTCATCGGCTTCGGGAAAGGGGAGATCCTCACCGACGTCCCGGAGAAGATAAAGGGCCTGAAGCTCCTCATGAAGCACCAGACCGGAAGGGATTTCGAGATAACGGAAAGGATGGCCTCGGCGGTGGAGGTGATCGGAGTGAGACTTTCCTCCTTTACCGCCAAGGCCAGGAAAAAACAGTAGAGGCGGCTATTCAGCCTTCGCGATGAGGACGAAATGGTTCTTCCTTACGGATATGAGCCCGTCCTTTTTCATTTTCCCCAGTTCCTTCGAGAGAGCCGTCCTTTCCACGTTGAGGTAGTCCGCCAGCTGCTGGCGGTCAAAGGGGACGTCGAATTCGGTGGAATGCTTCTGAAGACAGACGGAGCTCAGGTAGGAGAGCACCCTTGCGCGTATGGTCCTGGGGGACGTGTTGAAGATCCTCTCCGACAGCACCAGGTTCTTGTTCATGGAGACCGTAAGAAGGTTCTGTGTGAGCTTCTGTTTCCAGCTCTCCCCGTGATAGCGCTCCATGAAGCCCACGGAGAGAAGAAGTATCACGCAGTCCTCGCTGGCCGTCACGTCCACCGGCATCACCGCGTCCCTGACACAGGCGTAGGTCTCGGCGAAATATCCGTTCGCTCCCACGTGGCTGAGGATGGTGCGGTTCCCCCATAAGTCATTGGTCTCTATCGTCACGCTGCCGGAAAGGACCATGCCCATGCTCAGTGTGCTGTTTCCGGCATGCATGATGAACTCCCTCCTTCTGAAGGAAACTGTCCTGCCGTCCAGTTTTTCCAGGCAGTCCGTGATCTCTTTTTCGCTCATGCCCCTGAAAAGGACGCTCTTCGATAGTCTTGCGGTATCCATGAAAATTTTTTCCTTTTTTTTATCATTTGTGGTAATTACCACATACTTTGCCCCTCCATTGTACTATCATCGCATCAGAAAAACAACACAGGAGGACTGATATAATGATATTTGAAGGATGCCAGGGAAAACCCAAGATAGAGATAATGGATAAGATCTGCCCGCAGTGCGGTCACGAGGTGGAGATATTCTCCATCGATACGGAGGCAAAATGCGAGAACTGCGGCTTCGTCATCTACAACGACATGCTCAACTGCGTGCAGTGGTGCAAGTACGCCAAGCAGTGCGTGGGCGAAGAGATGTACAACGCCATGATGAAGATAGCAGAACAGAAAAAGCAGCGCCGGGAGCAGGAGAAAAGCGGCGCAGGAAAGGAGATAGAGTTATGATCAGGAAGATAATACATATCGATGAGGAAAAGTGCGACGGATGCGGTCTCTGCGCCGAAGCGTGCCATGAGGGCGCGATAGAGATGGTCGGAGGCAAGGCGAAGCTTGTGAGGGAGGACTTCTGCGACGGGTTCGGCGACTGTCTTCCCAACTGCCCCACAGGGGCCATCTCCTTCGAGGAGAGGGAAGCTCCCGCCTACGATGAGGAGAAGGTAAAGGCGGCGAAAGAGGTAAAGGCTTCCTCCGGCGGCAAAGGCTTCGTGTGCCCCGGCTCGGCGGCGGGCAGGCTCGAAAGAGGGACGGCGGATGCCGCAGGCGGGGACAGCGCTCCTTCGGCAGGATCCCCATCGAGGCTCGCCCAGTGGCCCTGCCAGATAAAGCTGGTTCCTGAAAGGGCTCCCTTCTTCGACGGGGCGAAGCTTCTGATCGCGGCGGACTGCACCGCCTACGCCTACGCTTCGATGCATGAGGACTTCATGAAGGGCAGGGTGACCCTGATAGGCTGCCCGAAGCTGGACGGAGTCGACTATGCCGAAAAGCTCACATCCATCATCAGGGACAACGACATAAAGAGCGTTACGGTGGTGAGGATGGAGGTGCCCTGCTGCGGAGGTCTTCAGAG
>CADBPP010000056.1 GCA_902796565.1 uncultured Eubacteriales bacterium
AAGGGCGCCTGGGTGCCCCAGCGGCTGGGGGTGTTCACGCCGTAGATGAAGCTCTGCACGCACTGCTTGACTTCCTTCTGGGAAAGGTTGTCCACCTTCACGAAGGGAGCCAGATATGTGTCGAAGGAGCTGAAGGCCTGGGCCCCGGCCCATTCGTTCTGCATGATGCCCAGGAAGTTCACCATCTGGTTGCACAGGGTGGACAGGTGGCTCGCCGGGGATGATGTGATCTTTCCGGGGATGCCGCCGAGGCCCTCCTGGATGAGCTGTTTGAGGCTCCAGCCGGCGCAGTAGCCGGTGAGCATGGACAGGTCATGGATGTGGATCTCCGCGTCGCGGTGGGCGTCCGCCACTTCCCTGTCGTAGATCTCGCTGAGCCAGTAGTTCGCTGTGATGGCCCCGCTGTTGGAAAGGATGAGTCCGCCCACGGAATACGTGACGGTGGAGTTCTCCTTTACTCTCCAGTCGTTGATCTGCAGATAGTTGTCCACCAGTTCCTGGTAATCCAGTACCGTGGAGTTGATGTTACGTACTTTTTCACGCTGCTTGCGGTAGAGGATGTAAGCCTTGGCCACATCGGAATAGCCCGCTTCGGACAGCACCGTCTCCGCGCTGTCCTGTATATCTTCAACGGAGATAAGACCGTCCTTGATCTTGTCTTCGAAATCCGCCGTTACCCTCAGAGCCAGCATGTCTATAACGCTGGGATGATACTGTTTTCCCAAAGAATCGAACGCTTTGGTGATGGCCGCGGAGATCTTCCCGATCTCGAAATCGACCACTTTTCCGTCTCTTTTCAATACCTGATACATAGTAGTTTTCCGCCTGTTTCCTTCTTGTTGTTATACTGATTATATTTTATTATATAGTCCTCTGAGTGTCAATATATTGTAGTCAAATCGAATAAATACCACAATATATTGTGGTGGGAGCTACACTCCCCTTATCGACACATCGCCGATCGTCTCCGATAAAATGGCTTTGTAGCGCGCCAGTTCGTCCGCGTCCGGGGCGGACAGACCGCAAAAGCGCACGGTGTCGCGGTCCACGAAGCTCTGGAGCACGAACCGTTTCGCACCGGCGCAGAATTCGGAGATGTCCCTAAAGCTGTCCTCGTCGTGAAGTTCCCGTACGACGGTGGTCCTAAGCTCATAGTCCGTATCCCCCGAGGCCAGGATCCTCACGCATTCCTCCACCGGAGAGGTATCGAAGGATTCGAGTCCTGCGGTCACTGCGTAGCGCTCCCGGGAGTTTTTGATGTCCATGGCGACGTAGTCGCACAGACCCTTCTCCATGACGCGGGCGAGAGTGCCGGGGGACGTGCCGTTGGTGTCGAGCTTGACGGAATATCCCATCTCCTTTATGGCCCTCATCAGTTCCGGCGTCCCCGGATTCAGAAGGGGCTCGCCTCCGGTGAGGCACACTCCGTCCAGCATCCCCTTCCTCTTCTCCAGGAAAGAGAGCAGTTCCTTATCGTCGCATACCGCCTCCGGGATATCCTCCACCAGCTCGAAATTGTGGCAGAAGGGGCAGCGCATGTTGCAGCCCGCGATGAAAACGGTGCAGGCCACCTTTGACGGGTAGTCCAAAAGAGTGAGTTTCTGTAATCCGTGAATCTTCATCAGTCCCCTCCGGAACACCAAATGTTGTGGTGCCGCAGGGATGATTATACCATATATTGTGGTCAGTGTTCACTGTGACGGATCATTATCAAAAAAAACAGCACCGCTTTCGCGGTGCTGCGGGTAGTTCACATGAACATGCCGTCAGTTCTGATACTTCTTGAATGCGTCTTCAAGCGTTGTAGTGCTGTCCTCTTTGTAGTAGAGTCTGTTTTTCGCGATCTTCTTTCTGGGAGCCTCGGTCAGTTCCTTGATGGAAAGGCCGACCTTTCTCTTCTCAGTGTTGATCTCGATGATCTTGGCCTTGACGGTCTCACCGACCTTCACGACGCTCTCCACGCTCTCTACCTTGTCATAGGACAGGTTGGAGATGTGGACGAGACCCTCCACCATGGGGATGATCTCGACGAACGCGCCGAACTTGGTGATGGACTTGACAGTACCTTCGATGGTGTCGCCGACCTTGTACTTGTTCATGAAAGCGACCCAGGGCTCCTCCGTGAGGCCCTTGACGGTGAGCCTGACCTTGCCGGTCTCCTGATTGATCTCTACGATCTTGGCGGTCAGCACGTCGCCGGGCTTGCAGAAGTCCTCTGTCTTAGCGACTCTCTTCCAGGACAGGTCGGAGATGTGGATGAATCCGTCCACTCCGTTGAGGTCGAGGAAGACACCGAAGTTGGTGATGTTCTTGACAGGTGCCTCGATGACCATGCCTTCTTCGATGGCGTCGAGAGCAGCCTGCTTTCTTCTGGCCTGCTCTTCTCTCCTGGCGTTGAGCTCTTCCTGAAGGATGACTCTGCGGGAGAAGATGATCTTGTTCTTGTCGCGGTCGAATTCAATGATCCTTCCTTCGACTTCCTTGCCGAGCAGCGCGTTGATATCCTCGACATATCTGAGGGCATACTGGTTAGCGGGCATGAATGCCTTTACGAATCCGGTATCGACGATAAGTCCGCCCTTGACGACCTTGACGATCTTGCCCTTTACGGTCTCCTTGGACTCGAACTTCTCCTTGGTAACGTTCAGAGCCTCGAGCTCGTCGACCTTGATCTTTGAAAGAACAACGTTTCCTGTTCCGTCGTTCATGTCTGTGATCATTGCCTCGACCTCATCTCCGATGGCTACCGTAGAGGGAAGGTCGGTGTAGAGATCCATCACGAAGTCGGCCTTCTTGATGATGCCGTCCGACTTGTAAGCGATGTCAAGATACACGCTCTCCTCGTTTACTGCGATGACTTTGCCCTTGACGATGTCGCCAACGCGAAGTCTCTTGAAATCATCCAGTGATTTCTCAAAGTTTTCCATTGTGTTCTCCATTATGTGAACTACCTCCATGATTTTTTCCTGCGGTGTGGACGCTCCGGCCGTTATTCCGACCCGGTCCTGTCCGCAAAAGCTGTATTCAATCAAAGAATCCGGAGATTCTATGTGAATCACTCTCGGGCAGTGAGCCGCGGATATCTCCGCCAGCTTTGCCGTGTTGGAGGAATTCTTTCCTCCCAGTACGATCATGACATCCGATTCCTTCGCGAGAGCCTCGGTCTCGGCCTGTCTTAACTGTGTCGCCCTGCAGATGGTGTTGAACACCAGCGCGTCGGGCACCTTCGCGCGTATGACATCGCATACGGCGTCGAACTTCTCCCCGATGAAGGTGGTCTGGGCCACCACGCATACGGGGGAACTCACCTCAAGGGACGCGGCCTCCTCCGGGGAGGCGACGATAAGGGCGCTTCCCTCACACCATCCGTTGATGCCTATGACCTCGGGATGGGTGCGGTCGCCGACAATTATAATAGTATATCCCAATCCATGGTGCTTTTCAACTTTATTCTGTATGGATTTTACATTCGGGCACGTGGCGTCCACGAGCCTCAGCCCCCGGGAAGCTATCTCCCTGTATACGGCCTCGCCGACTCCGTGGGAACGGATGATGACGGTGCTGCCGTCGGGGATCTCGGAAAGATCCTCCGCGGTCCTTATGCCTTCGGCCTCCAGCCGGGAGACGACTCCGCTGTTGTGGATCAGTTCCCCCAGGGTATATATCGGCTCGCCCCTGTGGGATCCGGCCTCGGAAAGGGCGCTGTCCACCGCCAGTTTCACGCCGAAACAGAATCCCGCGTTCTCTGCGGTCCTTATGATCATAGTCTTTCCTCCAGGGAATACACCGCCGGGGCGATAACGTCCTCCGCCAGGGCCTGGTACTCCTCGGGGCTCATCTTTCTTCCCCTGTATCCGGAGATGTCCAGGGGCTCACCGAAAATGAGCTCTATCTTTGAAAAGGGCTTGTATGTGCCTCTGATGAAGGCGGGCACCAGCACGGAATCCGTGCGCTGGGCGAAGGTGGCCACTCCCGGCTTGAAAACGCCGTGGACGCCGTTCTTCTCCCTGGTCCCCTCCGGGAAGATCCCCAGCACCCCTCCGCCTTTGAGGACGCCCAGGGCCTTCTTGATGGAATAAAGGTCGTTGCCGTCCCGGTGCACGGGGATGCAGCCCAGGGACTCGAAGAACCACTTGCCGAAACGTTTCTGATAAAGATCGGCTTTGGCCATGAAGATGATCCTTCTCTTAAGGGATATGGCCATGACCACCGGATCCGCCACATGTATGTGGTTGCAGCATATGATGACGGCTCCGTCAGAGGGGACGTTCTCCATGCCGCGGGCCTTTATGCGGTACACGAGCCTCAGGAAGATCCGGGCGAGAGCCCTGCACAGATCATACACAAACATCAGTCCGCATCCTCCCTGACCTTTGAAATGATGAGTCCTATCACATCCTCCAGATCCATTCCGGTGGTATCCACAAGAACGGCGTCGCGGCTCACGCTCAGAGGCGTGGCCTCTCTGGAGGAATCGTATTCATCCCTTCTTATGATGTCCTTTTTTATGTCCTCCAGGGAGCTCTCGATGCCCCTCTCGGCGTTCTGCTGCCATCTTCTCCTGGCGCGCTCCTCCACGGAGGCGTCGAGATAGAACTTGAAACGGGCGTCGGGGAGCACCACGTCGCAGATGTCGCGGCCCTCCATCACTATGTCGTTGCCGGCAGCTATCGCCTTCTGCTTCTCCACCATCTTTTCCCTTATAAGGGCGTTGGCGGAAATGGGGGAAACGGCCTTGTCGATCTCGGGAGTGCGTATGGCGGAAGTGGTCTCCTCGCCGTTGAGGAAGATCCTCTTTCCCTCGAAGACGAGGTCGAAGCGCTCAAAGGCGTCGAGGATCTGCTGGTCCGTGGGAGCGGTGCCGAGGCCTTCTCTGAGGCAGAAAAATGCAAACGCCCGATACATTGCACCTGTATCAAGGTACAAAATACCGAGCCTTTCCGACAATTGTTTGGCCACCGTACTCTTGCCCGCACCAGCGGGACCGTCTATTGCAATCTGGATAGATCTTTCTGTCATTTTCAACAACACTCAAACCGTTTGGTGTAAATTATACACCAAACGGATGCTTTTGCAATCTGTTTGCTGTTTTTTTGTTAATTTGCCGCCGAAATCCCGGCCAGATACCCGGTGGAAAACGCCAGCTGGAGGTTGAATCCCCCGGTAAAGCCGTGCAGCGCGATCATCTCGCCTGCGAGGTAGAGCCCCTCAAGCTTTCTGGAGCCCAGGGTGGAGGGGTCCACTTCCCTCACGTCCACTCCGCCCCGGGTGATGATGGC
>CADBPP010000057.1 GCA_902796565.1 uncultured Eubacteriales bacterium
CAAGGGTGGACGTTCCAATCTTTATGACAGCTCTCATACGGACCTCCCGTGATTATCGTTTGATGGTTAAACTTAATTATATATCATACATGCGTCCAAAGTCAAAATTTAATAAGGCATTGGGGCCTAAAAAGCACATAACCACCTTACAATCTTAAAAGATGAGCCTTTCGGAGCATGAAAAAAAGTCTTCCCGGCATCCCGGAAAGACTTTTATGATCAGGCTCTTACGCTTTTAGCGCGCTGTACCGTTTTTGACCGCTTTTCTGTATTCGTTGTACGCAGCCTGGGCTTCCTTGCTGTAGCCCACGATCAGGTCGGGATTGATGGCTCTGATATTGTCCACTATCCTGTCCTCGATGCCGGGCTCGGAATTCTTGCTGATGGTCATGAGCATCTTCTCCTTGCCGTCGGCGGTCTTGCCGATGAGATACTCTCCCACCTTGACGAAGTTGTAGCGCTGGATCCTTCTGAATATCCATCTGATGTCGGAAAGATCCACCACGGATCCGGTGTTCTTCGTGAAGATGTAATCCTTTGTCACCACGATGGGCGGCTCCGAAGGATAATTAGTCACGGCATTGTAGAACTGGGACGAGGCTTCCTGCATCCTTCCGGTCGCTTCCAGGTTCCTTACCGATTTCTTGGCTCTGGAACGGCTGATAAGGGAGTAGAGCCCGGTGCCGAACCATCCTGCGAGGCTGAATACCGCAAGAGCTATGAACAGCGATCCCTTGTTGGATGAAGGACTTGCGGAGGCATTCAGATACAGTCTTCCGAAATAGGAGCTGTATTCCACCTGGCTCATGCCCCAGACCTCGGCGATGTTCTTCTTGAGAGTATCCGTGGTGGTTACCGACATACCGTAGAGACGGTATGACTCAGGCGCTACGGCGTCATCGTCGCTGTCCCAGTATGTCCTCTGGGCGCTCATGGAATAATAGTCCGATGACTTTATCAGAGCGATACCGTAGTTGCCGTCCGAATCGAGCACCGTGTAATATGTGCTGGAATCATACTTGTACAGCCAGTCGGAAACTCCCACCACGTCGATGTAGCAGTAATCCCCGGCGGACGCCGCGGAATTGTTGAATTTCACAGCGGAGGATCTGTCGTCCCCTTTTCCGAATGTGCCTGCGCTCAGTACGATGCCCAGAATGCCCACAGCCAGCAGCACCCAGGCGATTATCCTGACTGTTTTGGGCGGTTTGATGTAATCAAAGATCATGCTTGAATTATCCATTTTTGTCACCTCGAAGGAGAGTATACCATACTTTGGGCCCGATGCCATACAAGCGGACCATTTTTGAAGAATAAGATATGATTTTAAGGTTGAGGCCTAAAAAGGGGCGTTCTCGGTGGATTTGATATCCGCTAATGCCAAAATCCTTCAAAGAGTTCGCCCCGGTGGATGGAGAAGGGCCGTGAAATGGTATAATAATGGTTAATAAATCCAATTTCAAGGAAACGAATGATATGAAACTTGAACCCATTATCATAAGTCTGCTGGACACGGACCTTTACAAGTTCAACATGAACCAGGTCATTTTCCATAAACACACGGACCTCAACGGGCAGTACTACTTCAAGTGCCGCAACGAGGGCGTCGTGTTCACCCCCGAGATGCTCGAAGAGATAAACGAGCAGATCGACTACCTGTGCTCCCTGAGATTCAATAAGGAAGAACTGGACTACATGCGCTCCATCCGCTTCATCAAGAACGACTACGTGGAGTTCCTCAGGCTCTGGCATCCCATGAGGGATTACGTGCGCACGTCCCTGACCGAGGACGGCACCCTGCGCATACTGGTGGACGGACCCATGTTCGCCGCCATGCAGTTCGAGATCTATCTTCTTGCCATCGTCAACGAGGTATATTTCCGCTTCACCTACGACTACGACAGGCTCCTTTCCTCCGCCAGGGAGAAGCTGGACAAAAAGATCGAGGGATTCAAAACCGGGAAGTACAACTTCAGCTTCGCTGAGTTCGGCTGCCGCAGAAGGCTCTCCCGCGAGTGGGAGGGCGAGATGATCCACCGCCTCGTGACGGAGACGAATAACTGCGTCGGAACATCGAACGTCTACTTTGCCATGAAGCAGAACCTGACCCCCATCGGCACCTACGCCCATGAATTCGTCCAGATGTACCAGGGAATCGACCGCATACCGCTGGCATACACCAACCACTATGCCATGGAGGACTGGTATGACGAGTACAAGGGCGACAACGGGACCGCTCTTTCCGATACCATAACCACGGATCTGTTCCTGATGGACTTCAACCGCTCCATGGTGAACAACTACACCGGTGTGCGCCACGACAGCGGAGATCCCTATGAATGGGGAGAAAAGATCATAGCCCACTACAAGAAGTACGGAGTGGATCCGAAGACGAAACTGCTTCTGTTCAGCGACAGTCTGGACTTCGACAGAGCGGAGGCTCTCTACCAGTATTTCAAGGATAAATCCAAGGTGTCATTCGGTATCGGGACCTTCTGTTCCAACGATACCTTCGCGGAACCGCTGAACATCGTCATCAAGCTCCAGTACGTCAACGGACGCCCCGTGGCGAAGCTCTCGGACAATCCCGACAAGGCCATGTGCCAGGACGAGGAATACCTCAGATATCTCAAGAATTCAGTGGCTTTCAGACTCAACAGAGAGAGTCTCTGAGAGCCCGGAAAACGGCATTTTTACGAA
>CADBPP010000058.1 GCA_902796565.1 uncultured Eubacteriales bacterium
CCCGGTCAAACGGGACAGCGGGCAAGTGTCTGCCCTGTGTCCGCGTAAGCGGCACGAAGCCGCCGCCTCTAAGCTTTAAGCGTAGGCAGGGGTAGTTCACTTTACACTCTTTTTCAGGGTGCTGTAAAGCTTTTGGGATATGGCGGCCATCCTTTCGGGGATCACCTTGCAGCAGGAGCGGTCGTAGGTGAAAAGGCCGTTGATCTCGTTCTCCACGTCGCTGAGCTGGGTATATATGCTTCCGCACAGCCCCGAGGCGATGGCGGGGATGACCATCTTCTCATACATGGCCTCTATCCTCTCCGTCAGCTTTTCGCTGCTGCGGGAGCGGCCGTACCCCCAGCTGAGGCCCTTTCTTTTTTTACCCATGTCCAGTGTGAATCCCCCGCATTCCGAAAGAAGCATGGGCCTTTCGGGGGACGGGGACAGCTTCTTCGTGCGGAAGTATACATGCAGGCTGTCGAAGTCGGTGCGGCTCTGGGCGAACCAGCCCGAAGCGGAGTCTATCAGCCTGGTGGGATCCAGATTCTTCAGGGTATCGTAGCAGCTGTCCGAATTGAACTGCCCCCAGCCCTCGTTGAAGATGGTATAGGCGATGATGCAGGGATGTCCGTAGAGCCTGAAGGCGGTCTCCTGCATGTGCTTCACGAAGAATTCCATCCTCTCGTCCGGCTCCTCCGTCCTGTCGTTCCTTGAGGTAAAGCCCAGGGTGGGCAGGAGGGAATCCCGCCAGAAGGAATACTCTCCGCTGTTCACCATGTCCTGTATGACCAGCATCCCAAGCCTGTCGCAGGCATAGTAGAAGGCCTCAGGTTCCACCTTGATGTGCTTTCTGATGGTATTGAACCCCATCTCTCTGAGCCTTGTGATGTCCTCCTCGTAGGCCGACATGTCGGATGGGACGAAGATGCCCTCCGGGAAATATCCCTGGTCCAGCACTCCGTGCAGAAAGACCGGCTCGCCGTTAAGGCACACCCTGGGAACGCCGCCGATGCTTTTGATCCCGATGCTCCTCAAGGCGAAGTAGCTTCGTACGGCATCCTGCCCGCAGAAGGTCACCCTGACCCTGTAAAGGAATGGATCATCGGGGCTCCAGGGCCGGATGTGCTCCGGGGGGATGGTGAAGCTCCCGGCGTCCTCATCGGAAACGAATCTCACCACAGGGGTGTCCGAAGCGTATACGCAGATCTCATAGGTCCCGTCGCAGTTGGCGGAAGCCTCCCAGGCCACCTTTCCGCTGGCGGGATCCCCGGTAAAAGAAATGGAATTCATGTGTTTTGCGGGGACGGCCTCCAGCCATACGCTCTGCCAGATGCCGGATACGGGTGTGTACCACATACCTGAGGGCTTCTGTGTCTGCTTGCCGTAGGGATAGAAATGGGAAAGGCTGTCAGTCGCTTCCACCTCCAGCACATTGAGTCCCCCGGTGAGCTTTTCCGTAACATCGAAGGAGAAGCCCATGTAGCCCCCTTCATGGGAGCCCAGCCATGCGCCGTTCAGGGTCACCTTCGCGACCTGGTCCACGGCTCCGAAATGCATAAGCACCCGCATCCCCTCGGAAGGGGGCTCCAGAGTGAAGCGGAGCACATATTTCATGGTATCCTTGATCTCACCGCCGTAGCCGGAGAGGGGCGCCTGGGGCGGATACGGGACATTTATGTCCCCACCCTCCAGCTCCCAGATACCGTCGAGCATGATTATATTGTCCCGCCTCATGAGCGGCCTTGGATATGTGTCTTTGTTCATAAGTTTCTCCGAAGAATTGTCATGCCGTCGAAATCAAAAGACAGGAGAGAAAAGATCCTCCCCTGTCACAGATCCTGATCAGTCCATTCAGGAGTCTCTGTTCCTGTTCATCTCGTCCAGGAGAGCTTCGAATTCGCTGATGGCCTCATCCTCTTCCTGTTTCTTCCGTCTGAAGGAGAACAGTCCCCTTTTCTTCGGTTCCTCCTCCCGGGAAAGGACGGCTTCATCGCTCCCGGCAGGCTCCCCGTGATCATGGACAGGCTCTGCCCCGGGCACGCTCTCCTCAGATGCCTCTTCGGCAGGCAGGTCCTCCGCCTCAGAAGACGCAGCAGTCTCTTCCGGGACCGTTTCCTCGGGGACCGGCTCATAAGACACTGTTTCCTCCTGGAACGGCTCTTCGCGGATCTCCTCCTCTTCATCATAGCCGGGTTCCGCCTCTTCCCACAGCTCCGCGGCGGTGCCGTACACTATCTCTTCAGTGCCCGGCATCTCGGGGACTTCCAGGGAAACAGGCTCTTCCTCAGGCTGGAGAAGGACTTCGTTCCATACTCTTTCGGACATCTCGTCCACGGAGCTCATCCCGTCATCGAGGGCGGAAAGATCCTCATAGTAGATATCCTCAGGCATCCCGGGAGCAGGTTCAGAAACTTCCGGACCGGAAACCTCCTCCGTGTTCTCTTCGCCTCCGAGCACGGCCTCTTCCATCAGCATGGCCTCCGCGGGATCAGCTGCCCTCACTTCCGGCGGCTCCGGGATCGGCTCGTCCTCTTCGGGAGCCTTTTCCTCCGAAGGAGCGGGATCCTCCGGCGGCGCCGGGTCTCCGGGGCCGGGATCATCCTGGCCCTTCCTTCTCTTTCTTCCCGCGATGAGGGTCCCTATCGACAGTCCCAGGATGAGCCCGAGAAGAAGGCCGATCCCTCCGATTATCAGTCCTGACGAACCCAGCAGGGAGATCTTTCTTCTTACCGCGGCGGTGTACTTTTCGGACTGGGACGTGTCCATGGTGGAGACGATGAACTCTCCTCCCCTGTCTATCTCGAAGCTCACGACGCCGCCCTCGGCGACGGCGATGTCTCCCACGGCATACTCGAACTTGTCGCCGGAGGGCTCGTAGATGTACACGTTCACTGTCTGGCCCGCCACGAAGGTGGTGTAGAGGCTTATCACAGCGGTCCCGGGGAACTCAGTGTCATTGGTGGAAAAGACGAAATTGTCGTACTTGGCCATCGAGGGCGTCGCCTTGGCGGCGTGCTCGGAATTCAGCTGTATCGTAAGGTCATAGGCGTCCTTCTGCCTGTCCTGGTAAAGGCCTGCGGCATCGAAGCTCACGGCGCCGTTGCGGGTCTTTATGACCACGCGGCCGCTGCCCTTTGATGCGAGATGCCTGAAGATCTCGGCGGGAACTATCTGCACGGGAGCCGCCGACAGATCCAGCACAACGCCCGCTTCCGAGGCGTCGAGCTGCTTGGTGGCGGTCAGGATGAAGCTCTTCTTGAGGAAGAACTCATAATCCTGTGCAGTTATCACGGTGATGGTGTATATCCTGGTGGTGATCCCGTCCTCGGCGGTGCAAACCACGTTGTACACGTTTTCCTTTCCGGGGTATACGCCGGAAGAGCCCAGCACCTTCACGTTCGCCATGGGATGGACCGGCACCGCTGTGATGTCAGCCTGCTTGAGGGAGTCTCCGGCCACG
>CADBPP010000059.1 GCA_902796565.1 uncultured Eubacteriales bacterium
GTCAGCCGGGAACGCGGCCTACTCGATACAGAACGCCGCGCTGTACAATCCCCTGGTGTACCTGTTCTGCGTCATCGGCATCGCAGCAGGAGATTTTTTCTCGGACAGCTTTTACGTGCTGATCACGATGGGCAGGCTTCTCAACGCCCTGGGATGCACCCTCATGATATATCTTGCTATAAGGATGATCCCCAAGGGGAAGGAGCTCCTCTGCCTGATAAGTCTCTTTCCCATAAACCTGCAGGAAAGAGCCAGCATATCCGCGGACGGGCCCTCCTACGCCGCGGCGGTCCTTCTGACTGCCTTCGTTCTGTATATGCGGTATAACCGGGAAAAGCTGGACCGCAGGAGAATGCTGCAGCTGTGCGCCATACTGATATTCACAGCAGCCTGCAAAGTGGTATACTTTGCCATGGCGCTGCTGATACTGATGATACCGGAGGAATGTTTCGGGTCCCGGAAAAAGGCGGCATTCCACAAAGCTGCCGGGATCTTGCTGACCACCGTGTTCGCTCTCCTGTGGGTGGCGCTTGCCTCCCGCTATCTGGGCGGGACACAGGGAGGCGCCAACGGAGCCGAAAAGGTCATATATGCCCTTACCCATCCGCTGTGGTACATAAAGCTGATGGCGGTGACATCTGTAAGGAGACTTCCAGGCTGGGCCCTTCAGACCATAGCTCCTCCCATGGGATATTTCGATATCCCGGTATCAAAGCTTTTCGCGGCCCTGATGGGCGCGGCAGCGGTCGGGATCGTGATAAGGGACGCGGTGAGCCTTAACCGCGGCGGAGAGAAACGGGACAGGGCAGCAGCTCTGGTGATGCTGGGAACATCATTTGTGGTGCTGATGCTGATCTTCGCGAGCCTCTACGTGCAGTGGACACCGGGAGCGCCCCCGATGATAGAGGAGATAGAGGGGATACAGGGCAGATACTTCCTGCCGTTTTTGCCGGCGGCCCTTATCGGTATCACCGGGGTCCCTGAGAAGAAAACGGCAAGATCCGTCCCCGCCAGGGGCGATGGAGCCCTTGCTTCCTGCCTTATGGCGGTGGCGGACATCATGGTTATAGCAAACATATTTATTTCATGTTCCCTGTAGGAGAACATGAAACACGGCGGGAAGACCCGCGGAAAGAGGTGCAGAATGGATTACGATGTGATAATAATAGGAGCCGGTCCCGGCGGGATATTCTCGGCATACGAGCTCACAAAGAAAAAGCCCGGACTGAAGATCTGCGTTTTCGAGGAGGGCAAGAAGCTGGAGGACCGCCACTGTCCCATCGACGGCGACAAGGTCAAGAGCTGCATTTTCTGCAAGCCCTGTTCCATCATGAACGGTTTCGGCGGAGCCGGGGCCTTTTCCGACGGCAAGTACAACATAACGAACGATTTCGGCGGAAGCCTTTACGAATACATCGGAAGGAAGCAGGCCACCGAGCTGATGTACTACGTGGACGACATCAACATGTCCCACGGAGGAGAAGGCACTAAGATGTACTCCACCGCGGGCAGCAGTTTCAAGAAGCTGTGCATCCAGAACAAACTGACGCTGCTGGACGCATCTGTCAGGCATCTGGGCACGGACATCAACTACAGGGTGCTGGGCAATCTTTACAGGGAGCTCTCCCCCGATGTGGAGTTCCGTTTCCTTACCCCGGTGGAGAAGATCGAAAAGATCGACGGGGGCTTCAGGGTCCATTACACCGGAAAGGAAAGCGGCTGTGCGGAGGCGCCCCGGTGCATAGTGTCCGTAGGCCGCAGCGGAAGCAAGTGGATGGAGCAGGTATGCGAGGACCTGGACATCCCCACCCGTTCCAACAGGGTCGATCTCGGTGTCAGGGTGGAGCTGCCGGCGGTCATCTTTTCCCACATAACGGATGAGCTGTACGAGAGCAAGATCGTGTACCGCACGGAGAAGTTCGAGGATAACGTCAGAACGTTCTGCATGAACCCCAACGGCATCGTGGTCAACGAGAACACCAACGGCATCGTCACGGTAAACGGTCACAGTTTCGAGGATCCCAGCAAAAAGACGGAGAACACCAATTTCGCCCTGCTGGTCTCCAAGCATTTCTCGCTGCCCTTCAGATATTCCAACGCCTACGGCGAGAGCATAGCGCGTCTTTCCAACATGCTGGGGGGAGGAGTGCTGGTACAGCGGTTCGGAGACCTGGAAAGAGGGCGCAGGAGCACGGAAAAGAGGATCGAAGAGTGTACCGTCAGGCCCACCCTCGAGGCAACGCCGGGTGATCTGAGCCTGGTGCTTCCGAAGAGGATACTGGACGGAGTCATTGAAATGATCTATGCCCTGGACAAGATCGCGCCGGGCACAGCCAACGACGATACGCTGCTGTACGGTGTGGAGGTCAAATTCTATAACATGGAGGTGGAGATCGATTCACATCTCGAGACACGTCACAAGGGCCTTTATGTCATAGGAGACTGCAGCGGAGTGACCCATTCCCTGTCCCACGCCTCCGCCAGCGGAGTATATGTGGCAAGGCGCATCGCAGAATCGTTGTAAAGCATCGCATCGGATCAAAAGAACGGAGCATCACGGCTAACGGCCGTATGCTCCGTATCTTTTTCTGCTTTCTATTCGATAACCCCGAGCCTTGCGTAAACGGGCAGGCTGTCCTTCTTCGGGACTGTCACTTCGCCCTGGATCAGGGGTTTCATATATTCGATGAATTCCTCGGTGACTCCGGCTCCGCCGGGAAGGATCCATTCCAGCGGCACCTTGTTTTCATAATTAGCGCACTTGGCCAGATCGAGAAGCTCCGGTTCCGATGCGTAGGGATCGTTGGAGACTCTCTTTATGCCTACCATGTAACCGCTCTTTCCCTCCAGCGCGTACTCCACGGCGGCCCTTCCCACCATTATCGCCTCGTCCAGATCGGTCTTTGACGCTATGTGGCCGGCGCAGCGCTGCAGGAGGCTCAGCTCGATCGAGCGGGTCTTTGCCTTGAAGCGGTTGATGACCATGCTTTTGAGCATCGAGCCGAGGCCGCCCATCTGGATATGGCCGAAGGTATCGATGTACTTGGTTTCCGCCGAATAGTCCGTGATGTATACTCCGTCCTCGTCCATAACTCCTTCCGAGACGGCTACGAGCACGGATTCGTCCCTGGCAAGATGATCCCCCACGCTGTTGAGGAATTCGCCCACGCTGAAGGGGACCTCGGGAAGGTAGACCAGGTCGGGCCCGTGGCCGTTAATGCGGGAAAGGGCTGCGGATGCCGTCAGCCAGCCGGCGTTGCGGCCCATGATCTCGACGATGACCACTTGGGGATAGCCGTAGACCGCGGCATCCTCGTACAGCTCCAGCATTGTGGTGGCGACGTATTTTGCGGCGGAGCCGTAACCGGGACAGTGGTCCGTTCCCCACAGGTCGTTGTCAATGGTCTTGGGAACGCCGAAGATCCGGCATTCGAAATCGACGGTCCTGAAGTAGCGGCTGATCTTGTCGCAGGTGTCCATGGAATCATTTCCGCCGATGAAGAAGAAGTAGCGGATATTATATTTCCTGAAAAGCTCATATATAGTCCTGTAGTCGGTATCGTCATCCCCGAACTCGCAGAGCTTGACTCTGCTGGAGCCGAGGGCCGCCGACGGCGTGGTGGGAAGAAGCTCCGTCTCTTCTTCGGAAAGATCGGTCAGCTCGATGATGTTTCCCGAAAGGATCCCCTGGGTCCCGTAGCAGGCTCCGTAGATGCGCTCTATCGCGTCTGATTCCCTGGCGGCCTTTATGATCCCGTACAGGGATCCGTTGATGACTGACGTGGGCCCTCCGGACTGTCCTATAAGGCAGTTGCCCTTTAATGCTGTATTCATAATGTTACCCCCTGGTTTAATGTAAAACCTATGGGCCAATTATAACAGAAGCAGGGGGAACGTGCAATTGCAAGAAGCAACATCTGAAGTTTTGAGCGGCCCGGGCGGCCTTTCCGCAGGCTGATTTTTGGCCGTGCTTTCCGTGTTCCCTTGCATATGGACAGGATAGAATATATAATAAAGATTCGGATAATGATCCGCAGGGCGGAATAAAATACAGATTACTAAATCACAGGAGATAATAAAATGGGAAGAATAGCAGTACTCACCAGCGGCGGGGATGCCCCCGGCATGAATGCCGCGCTCAGGGCGGTGGTCAGGACAGCTGTATTCAACGATGTGTCCATATGCGGCATCGAGCACGGATACAGGGGGATCTTCGACAATCAGATAAGGGCGCTTGACCGTTATTCGGTGGCGGACATCATACACAAGGGAGGCACCATCCTCTATACGGACCGCTGCCTGGTCATGGAGACGGAGAACGGCCCGCAGAACGCGGCGGAGCTGCTTCACAAATATGACATCGACTGCCTGATCGTCATCGGCGGCGACGGCACCTTCCACGGCGCACAGGCCCTTGCCCGGTGCGGCATCAAGGTGGTAGCGGTCCCCGCCACCATCGACAACGACGTCAGCTGCAGCGACCGCGCCATCGGCTTCGACACGGCCCTTAACACGGCGATAGAAGCCATAGGCCGCATAAGAGACACCTCCAGCTCCCATAACCGTATAAACGTCGTGCAGGTCATGGGCCGCGACTGCGGGGACCTTGCGCTTTATTCGGGCCTTGCCGGAGGGGCCGAGTACATCCTCGTGCCGGAGATGCCCTATGATATAAACGAAGTGGCCGCCAAGATCATGAAGGGCAAGGAAAAGGGAAAGATGCACAGCATCGTGGTCTTCGCCGAGGGCTGCGGTGACGCCAAGGAGATCTGCACCGCGATACAGAACGTCACCGATATCGAGACCAGAGCCACCATCCTGGGCTACACCCAGAGGGGCGGCGCTCCCACGGCTTTCGACCGTATCCTGGCATCCCGCATGGGAGAGATGGCGGTGGAGATGGTCCTCAGGGGCGAAGTGAATCACGCCGTGTGCTACCGCGGAGGCGAATATATCTCCATGCCCCTGGACGAGGCTTTGGAATGCACCCATGAATTCGACACTAAGGTATACGAGACGGCGATGAAGCTGTCCGTTTAAAGGAGTCAGACCCGATGAGAAAGACAAAAATAGTATGCACACTCGGACCGTCCACGGACGATCCCTTCGTCCTGGAAGCGATCATCCACGCGGGAATGAACACCGCGAGGCTGAACTTTTCCCATGGATCCCATGAGGAGCATAAGGGACGGATCGATGCCCTGAGAAAGCTCTGCAGCGGTTCCGGAAGCACCGTTGCAGTAATGCTGGACACCAAAGGTCCCGAGATAAGGATCAGGCAGTTCGCGGATGGGCCCGTGTTCCTGGAGGAGGGGGCGCCCTTCAGGCTCTGGAGGGACGACAGGCCCGGGGATGTGAACGGAGTATCGGTCACTTATCCCGCCCTCAACGAGAAGGTCAGGCCGGGAGATATCATCCTGGCGGATGACGGGCTGATCAGTTTCAGGGTCACAGGCACAGACGCCGAGGGCGTCCTTACCGTGGTGGAAGCGGGGGGAGAGCTCTCCAACAACAAGAGCCTGAACCTTCCCGGGATACATATCCCCATGCCTGCCCTTACCGCTAAGGACCGCTCCGACCTGCTGTTCGGCATCGAAAACAACATAGATTTCGTTGCTGCGTCCTTTGTCCGCAGCGCCTCCGACATAGCGGAGATACGTTCCTTCCTGGAGGAGAACAACGGCTCCAGGATCAGGATCATTGCCAAGATCGAGAACCGACAGGGCGTGGACAACATCGACGAGATAATCGCTTCCTCCGACGGGGTGATGGTGGCAAGGGGAGATCTCGGAGTGGAGATACCTCCTGAGGAAGTCCCGCTGATCCAGAAGAGCGTCGTTAAGAAATGCAACGAAGCGGGCAAACCCGTGATAATCGCCACCCAGATGCTCGACAGCATGATCCGCAATCCCCGTCCCACCAGAGCCGAGGCCACCGACGTGGCCAACGCCGTTCTGGACGGAGCCGATGCCGTGATGCTCTCAGGAGAGACTGCCGCGGGCAAATACCCGGTGGAAGCGGTGGAGACCATGGCAAGGATCGCGGTCACGGTGGAAAAGCAGTACGCCAGGAGCGTTTTCGATATGTACGGAGAGGATACGATCACCAATGTGGTGAGCTTTGCCTCCTGTTCGGCGGCTAACAAGGTCGGAGCGAAGGCCATCATCGCCCCCACGGAATCCGGCTATACCCCGAGGATGGTATCAAAGTACCGTCCCGTGGCGATGATCATCGCCGGCACGCCCCATGACTGGGTGCAGAGGCAGCTGTGCCTCACCAGGGGAGTGATCCCCATGCACCAGGACGAGGTGGAGGACTTTGAGGAGACCGTGAACGAGAGCATCGTATACGCGGTGAAGAACGGCTACATAGACGAGAACGATTCCGTTGTCATAACCAGCGGCCTTCCCGCAGGCAAAAAAGGAAACACCAATACCATGAGGGTCGAGACAGTAAACCGCTTCATCCTCAAGGGAAAGACCTCCGGGAATTCCCTGGTCCGGGGAAAGGCGGTAAGGCTGACCGGTTCGATGACCCTTACGGAACCGAGCATAGTCATCACGGATACGGTGAACGAGAACCTCGTAAAGAATGCGCCCATGGTTGCGGGTATCATCTCGACCTCCCGGGACATCTCAGGCGCCTGCAAAGCATTTGCTTCCCAGCACGACATCACGATCCTTTCCGAAGCGGCGGACACAAGACTGTTCCTGGACGGGGATACCGTGGAGATCGACCCTGCCGGGCAGTATGCCTACAGGGTCAGCGTGCACAGCACGGAAAAGAAAGTGAAATAGAAACGGGCAGGGGCTGAAGAGACACTGTATGAAAAAAGCGCCGCGGCAGCGGCGCTTTCGTTGTGTGCGTGAAGGTTTCGTCAGTCCAGATCCTTTATGTAGCTGCGGCCCTTTAGTGTAGGTCCATCCTCCCTGAAGCCGCAGGAGAGGAAACATTTCTGCGAGGCGGTGTTGTAGTCATATATCTCCTTCACCCTGAGTGTCCCGAAGCCGAGCTGTCTTCCTCTTTCGCAGAGGGCCAGAATTACCTTTTTACCGATCCCCTTTCCCCTCATCTCCTTCGGGCCTATCACGATGGGCATGTCGTCCTCCGAGAAGGTGACGTCACCGATCGGAACATATCCGTCTTCGGAAAGATACTCTATGAAATACACTTCACCGTGTTCGTTCAGATATGAATACATCCGGTCCAGGGTGTATCTCGTATACGGCACGGGATCCCCGTCCACGAGATATGTGGTCTCGCCGTCGAGATACCATTCCATGGCAAAGTCATATATGCCGTCAAAGCGTCTGAGTCTTAAGGCGTCGTCGATCTGTATGATCTCCGGCTGCTGTATCCCGGGGATGGCCATGTTCTTCTCCTTATGTGATTTCCCGGGAAATGTCCCTTAGGAAGTATCCCGCCTGTCTATTCTACACGCAAAATCCCTGTTCACAAAACACTCCGCATAATATATAATCCAGGTATGGAAAAAGATAACAGAAAAGTGATCATATTCGTTCCCTGGATGAACGAAGAACAGCGCACCCGGGTCGAAAAAGCCTGCATGTCGAACGGATTCACGCCGGTTTTCTGCGGCGATCTTCCCGGGGAAGAGGAAATAAGGGACGCGGAAGTCATTTACGGTGTCATTCCCGGGGACATGCTGAAAAGCGCGTCATCCCTGAAATGGATGCACTGCCCCATGGCGGGGGTCAACATCTATACGGACAACGAGGTGTTCACTTCCGGCAGAGCGATACTGTCGAACTCCAACGCTTTCGGGGTCGCCATAGCGGAACATATCATCTGCGTTCTGCTTATGATGATGAAGCACATGGACTTTTACAGGGATGTCACCTCAAACAGGAAGTGGCAGAAGATATCCCCCATCGGCAGCATAACGGGGAGCCGCATAGCGGTGATAGGGACCGGGGACATCGGCGAGTCCTTCGGGACCAGGGCGAAAGCCCTCGGAGCCGGTATAGTGGGAGTAAGGACACGCAACGAAAAACCGTCCTGGTGCGACGAACTGTTCCTTACAGCTGATATGAATAAGGCCGTTTCGGAGTGTGACGCCGTGGTGGCGAGCCTGCCCCTGACCACAGAGACCGCGGGGATATTCGATGAGGAGTTCTTCTCTTCCATGAAGGAAGGAAGCTATTTCGTCAATGTCGGAAGGGGCCCCAGCGTGGATGAAGACGCCCTCGTAAAAGCTCTGGAGAGCGGGCATCTTGCGGGGGCGGCTCTGGACGTGTTCGTCCGTGAGCCTTTGCCCGGGGACAGCCCTCTGTGGGACACGAAGGGACTTCTGATAACTCCCCACTGCGCGGGGGATGTCGCGCTGCCTTATACCAGGGAGAGGATAACGGATATCTTCGTTCAGAACATGAACGAATACGCCAGGGGAGAGACGCCCTCCGCGGCGGTGGATGTGAAAAAAGGATACTGACAAAAAGGCCGCCCTCGGGCGGCGCGCTCCTGCGCGCCCTGCCCGCATCCGGGGCGGATCATTTTTTTCTTGAAAAGCACTGTGTTAAGGTACTAAAATAATAATAAGGAAGCAGGCGCAGCGCCCGCATCCCGGGTTTCGATCACAGGAGTGGACCTATTTATGTACAAGCTTTGTATGTGCGACGATAAAGGAAAATGCAGGGACTTCGTCCGCTCCGAGACGGAGAAGTTCTTTTCGGGCATCGGGGAGAGCTGCGAATTTGATGAGTATGTCTCCGGAGACGACTTTCTGTATCATCTGAGGCCCGGTTATTACGATATCGTCTTTTTCGATGTGGAGATGGACGGCACGGACGGCATAGAAACGGCGAAGCGGCTGAGGAGGATCGACAGCAATGTCGTGATCATCTTCACCAGCGCCCTCAAGGAGACCGTTTTCAGGGGCTTTATCGCTGAGCCTCTCACATTTCTCACCAAGCCCCTGCGCGCTGATGAAGTGCAGGATGCTCTGAGGAGAGCCCTTTCCCAGGTGCAGCGCACTCAGAAACAGAAATTCGTTTATACTGTGAACAAGGTCACAAATGTCATTGCCGTGAGGGACATCGTTTATCTTGAAAGCAAGGGAAGGGTCATCGAGATAGTGTCCCTGAGCGGGCGCATCCCGTTCTACGGCAGACTGGATACAGCCCAGTCTAATCCGGCCCTGGACGGTTTTCTTCGCTGTCACCAGAGCTTCCTCGTCAATCCCGACTATATCATGGAGATCTCCGGCAGCGAGATCCTTCTTACCACCGGAGAGAGCGTTCCCATAAGACGCGGATCCGCGAAGGAGCTGCGTCTGCAGTTCATGTCCTACCTTGATTCGCTGGAGACCTGAGCCATGATCATACCGATTATCCTTTACGCAGTTATGGCAGTGTGTTCCTGCGCACAGATCAATCTGTACACCCCTTTCAGGAGCGTTTTCAGATGCTGCGTGTTCTGTGCCCTGACGGTGGTGATCGCCGGTTGTTTTGACGTGTTCTTTTCCCGGGAAGCATTCGTTCCGGGCTGCTTTGCCATGCTTATGGTCCTTACGGTCCTCGCCTGTTTCGCCGGAATATGGGCCTGCGATACCCGGCTGTACTGCGGGATATACAATGTGGTCATCCAGCTTTGCATCAACTCCATCGTCTGGGCTTCCGCAAGAGCCTTTTCCAGGATGCTGCTGCCGTCTTCGTCTGCGGCTTCAGTTGTCCACGCGGCCGTCTGCGTCATACTGTCCCTGACATGGTACACAGTAATGCGCGAGCTCAGACGCGCGGTCTGGATACGCATGCCCATGCCGGATCAGTACTATCAGGGCGTCATGATGATAGTCTGCGCAGATTATCTTATGATCGCGGGAGTCTGCGTCGTGCCTCTGCGGGCCCAGATATTCGCCCTGGCACTGTGCATGCTGGTGCTTGTTGCCGCACTTCATGCCATACGTATTCCCCAGTACATCATTCAGGAGAGGGAACGCACCCAGATGGTGATCTACCAGCAGCAGGCCATGCAGGCATATATAGATTCATACACCCAGTATGAGAACCGTCTCAGGACCATGAGGCACGACCTCAAGCACATGGTGGGCACCGTGACGGAGCTCATCGAGAACAACGACTACGAAAAGGCCGGGGAGCTCACCCGCCAGGTCAGCGAATGGATGGAGGCCTCCGGCCGTCCCGAGTATTCCAGCGACCCGCTGGTGAACGCCATCGTTTCAGATTACGCGTCCCGTTTCTCCTCCGCCGGTATACCGCTGGAAGTTACCATAAGGCTCACCAGTGAGATTTCCCTTTCGGATCTGGAGCTCACGACGGTACTTCACAATATCCTCAGCAACACCTGGGAATACTGCTCGGATCCGAACCGGGAAGGCCCGGTATGGGCCAGACTCAAGATCACCACGAACCGGAATTATTTCTTCCTGGAGAGCGCAAATACCCTGGAGGAAAAACCCGAGATGATCGGACAGAAGATACTGTCTTCCAAGAAGGATGTCAAGGAGCTCCACGGGATAGGTCTTGAGAGCATACAGCAGATAGTTTCCGCCCATGACGGGGACATCACCATCTCCACAGAGGGAGGGCAGTTCGTCATAAGGCTGATGATGCTCAACATCCCGTCTTCCGGGGATGGGGATACTGATGTACCGCAGCAGGATAAGTAAAGGAGGAAGCATAATGCGTACCGGAGCAGTAATAGTAGCCGCGGGAATGTCATCCCGCATGGGGGATTTCAAGCCCATGCTCACCATCGGCAGCATATCCATAGCCCAGAGGGTGGTGGCCACACTCCAGCAGGGAGGGGCGGAACAGATCGTCATGGTGACAGGGTTCAACGCCACCGCCCTGGAGAGACATCTTGCCGGACATGGCATAGTGTTCCTGCGCAACGAAAACTACCAGACCACGAACATGTTCGATTCCGCGGCTATCGGGCTGGAATATATGCGGGACAAGGCCGACAGGGTCCTGTTCACGCCGGTGGATATACCTCTGTTCACCGCCGCCACGGTGAGCGCGCTTCTTTCCTCGGGAAAGAAGCTGGCCGTTCCCGTATGCGGTGATGAGACGGGCCATCCCATACTCATCTCCTCTGAGCTGATAGGAAAGATACTTTCGTATGAAGGGGATGAGGGCCTCAGGGGCGCTCTGGAACACTGCGGGACACCTGTCTCCCGGATCCCTGTGACGGACAGGGGGATACTTCATGACGCCGATACTCCCGAGGATTACGCTGCCCTTCTCAGATATCACAATGAGCAGATGGTACGGCCATTTGTAAGCGTTTCCCTGTGCAGGGAGAAACCATTCTTTGACAACGCTCTGGCGATGCTTTTCAGCCAGGTGGAGGAAACGGGTTCTGTCCGCAGGGCCTGCGCCAGGGTCCAGATGTCATATTCCAGCGGCTGGAACGCCATAAGGCGGCTGGAGTCCCAGCTTAACATGCCTCTGATCGAACGCCACCAGGGCGGCAGCCGTGAGCAGCGCAGCCGCCTGACGGAAGAAGGGAGAATGCTTCTGGATCTTTACAGACAGTATTCGCAGGCAGTGAGTGATGAAGCCAACCGGCTTTTCGGGGAGTATTTCGACAGCTTCTTTCATAACGGAGAACAGACTGAATGAGTGATTTAGGAAAAAAGATAATAGAAAACACCCCCACGATCCCTGACAGGGAGCAAAGGGTGCTCGGGAGGGGGACCTCTCTTGTCATAATGGGCGCCGTCCTTGTGGCTGCCCTCATCGTTTCCTTCCGGCTCGGGCGCTATCCGGTCTCCGTGAAGGAACTGCTTGGGATACTTTTCGACAGTATGTTTCCCGGACGCATAGAACCTTTCTGGAGCGATACCCAGGCTGTGGCCGTCATCAACGTCAGGCTGCCCCGGCTCCTCCTGTCCGTTATCGTGGGAGCGGCGCTGTCATCCGCGGGAGCGGTGTTCCAGGCCGCATTTCAGAATCCTATGGCATCCCCCGATATCCTCGGCGCCTCCACCGGCGCCGGTTTCGGCGCGGCTCTCGCAATCCTTCTGGGGATGAGCAGCGCTTTCGTTACCGTCAGCGCGTTCGTCATGAGCATGCTGACTGTTTTTCTCGTGTTCTTCGTCAGCAGCTTCGCGAAGGGGGAAAAGGTCATAGGATTGGTGCTTTCGGGCATCATGATCAGTTCCCTTTTTCAGGCGGGAACGTCTTTTATCAAGCTGGTGGCGGATCCCGGCAACAAACTTCCCTCCATCACATACTGGCTCATGGGTTCCCTCGTAGGGGCGAATCGCTCTGAGCTTGTCTTTGTCATAGTCCCCATGCTCATCGGTTTCGTGCCGCTGTTTCTGCTGCGCTGGAGGCTCAACGTCATCACTATGGGAGATGACGACGCCCGCTCCATGGGAGTGAACCCTGGCATGGTACGCATAGCCGGAGTATCCTGCGCCACCCTGCTCACTGCGGCGTCAGTGTCCGTTTCGGGCATGATAGGCTGGGTCGGTCTGGTCATACCCCATATGATGCGCAGGGTCGTCGGGTCGGACTACCGTTATCTGCTGCCGGCTTCGGCCCTGGGAGGAGGGCTTTTCCTCCTTGTAGTGGATGACATCTCCAGATGCGCAGCCCAGGGAGAGATACCCATCGGGATACTCACGGCCTTCATCGGAGCCCCGTTCTTTCTTCTTCTTATAACCGGGAGGAACAGACAATGATAAACGTAGAATCTCTGTCATTCTCCTACGGAGCACACCAGGTCCTCAGGGACATATCTTTTCACATGGACAGGGGGGAATTCCTTTCGATCCTCGGGGCGAACGGAGTGGGCAAAAGCACTCTGTTCCGCTGTATCCTGGGCCTTCTGAAGGGATACACGGGAAAAGTCACCATAGATGGGACTGATACGAAGGAGCTGTCTCCCAGGGAGATGGCAAAGCTCGTGGCATACATACCCCAGCATACCTCCTCGGCATACAACTTCAGCGTTGAGGAGATAGTACTCATGGGAGCGACCGCGGGGCTTTCCTCCTTCCGAAGCCCCGGAAAAAAGGAAAAGAAAAGGGCGGAGGAAGCCATGGAAAGGATCGGCATACACTCTCTCAGGGACAGATGCTTCCATCACCTTTCGGGAGGAGAACAGCAGCTGGCGATCCTTGCAAGGGCCATCGTTCAGGATTCGAAAGTCCTTATGCTGGACGAACCCACCGCGAGCCTTGATTTCGGCAACCAGATGCTGGTGCTGACACAGGTAAGAAATCTTTCCAGGGAGGGTTATACCATCATACAGACGACCCATAATCCGGAGCACGCCTATTCATTTTCCGACCGTATCCTTGCCCTTAAGGACGGGAGCGTCTTCAGGAGCGGGAGCCCCGCGGAAGTCATCGTTCCCGATGTGATGGAGGCGCTTTACAGTGTGGAGACCCGGATCTCATCGCTGTACGGAGACAGGGTGAGGGTCTGTACGCCCAGGGTACTGACCGGTGAAGGGGCGCTGTCCCCGCCGGGAGGGCAGGACCGAAAGCGGGAGAGGTGATGTTGCAAATCAGACGGAGCTCAGGCAGCGGCCGGGCTCCGTTTTTTTGTGTGCGGAAAAGGAAAAACCCTGCCGCCATAAGGCAGCAGGGAGCGTGATCGCCGGGGCAGGCACTTACTTCAGCGCGTTTCTGACCAGCTCTTCGTAGTCACTGTCGCTTAGGTCATAATCATAGAAAAGTTTGTAGTATTCGGTGACCTCTGTTTTCAGATCGAAATCCACGTAATCTGGATAAAGAACCTGCGCCATCCAGATAAGTCCTAGGTATCTCTGAACGCTGGGCGGAGATGAGAGCCATCCGTAGGGGCCGTAGGGCGCTTCATAGTATTCCCCGTTCTTCACAGCGCTGAGCTGCATCCACGCGGGATCTGTGCCGACCTCGGCATAGGCACTGTTGACATCGAAGAAGATCACGTCGGGATCCCAGAGGATAAGCTGCTCCATGTCCACTTCGTTGCCGGCGCCGCTGGCGGTGACTTCATCGAGTTTCGCCACGTTGTCTCCCATCATGTTGACGGTCTCGGCATGGTAGGAGCCTTCCGCCATGCAGTGAAGACCGTTCTCTCCCAGGCAGTAGATTATTTTTTTGCGTGCGCCGTCCGCGTCCACCTTTGCCATCAGTTCATTTATGTCCGCAAGGGTATTCTCACACCATACGGCCAGAGCTTCAGCCTTGTCCTTCTTTCCTGTCAGCTCCCCGAGCATGCGGTAGGCGTCCGCAGCTGTGGTCACCGTACCGTCGATATGTACGAAAGGTATCCCTGTCTGCTCGCTCAGTTCGTCAAGATCCTCCGACATCCCGTCCTTGGCGTCGCCCACGTCTATGACTACATCGGGAGCCGCAAGCAGAAGGGCCTCAAGATCCATCGTGCCCTTGCCTCCGTAGAGCTGCCCCAGCTCCGGAAGGGACAGGTATTCTTCCGGTATATATTTTGCGGCGTCTTCGGTGAATGCCCTGGAGAAGCCCGCCATGAGCTCCGGGCAAAGAGGCAACACGTACATCTGGGTAAGGGGGCCCGTTACCGCAATGCTTTTGACTTCCACGGGCAGGGTCACGGTCCTTCCCAGGGAATCGGTGAATTCCCGGGTCCCGTCACCTTCAGGAGCTTTCCCGGATGAACCGCATGCCCAGAGGGAGACGCACATCATCAGCGCCAGCAGGAGGATAAATATCTTTTTCATGGGTGTTTCCTTTCCGTATCCGACCCTTCGGGATGCTATTAGCTGCAGTCCAAATTATATCTGAAAGCAAATTGTAATCGAATACAATTAGAGTTTA
>CADBPP010000060.1 GCA_902796565.1 uncultured Eubacteriales bacterium
CCCCTTTAAGCATGACCCATCTTCTGGATCCGGTGAAGATCATGGCCTCGGAATATAAGGGACAGCCCGCTGAAGCATCCTTCAGGGGCTTTCTGTCCCGGTCGTAAAGATCATCCATTTAAATGTTCCCTCCGCGTAAAAATGCCCTCGTCCCGTGGAAAGGACTAATCCGTCACATACGTGGGAGTAGCTTCCCGCTCGTTCAGCTGCTGCTTAAGGGTCGATTCAAAATCGTCCGGTAGATACCTTCTGTCCGGTATCTTGCAGTACTCGGTGAAGATCACAAGACCTCTCCCGTCGTACTCGAAAAGGGTGTCGGAGAGTATCCAGACGGATCTGCCGTCGATGACTTCGCGGTGCAGAAGATAGCTCTCCACGGGAGGAGTCCCTTTTACGATCTTGAGCTCCACCACGTCATCTCCCAGATAGCTCTTTTCGCTTCTGTAGATAGCAAAGCCCTTTTCTCCCATGGAATCGTATCGAAGTATCCAGGGGAAAAGCATCACGGTCGCCGGCTCGTATTCCGTATCACCTGTGATCTCACTGTAAGTGCCGTAGGATATCCTGTCCTGCGCCATCAGGAAAAACGCGCAGAACAAAACTGTGATCAGAAAAACCAGTAAAAATACTATCATCTTAAAATTCTTTTTCATTTTCCTCCCCATTTCTTGGTTTAATATTCCATACAGTTCAATTCATCGAATAATCCGATACGTTAAGGCTCAGGTTCGGATTATAATACGGGTCTCCTGCCGCCAGTTCCCTGTACCAGATACTTTTGAAATGCTCGCATTCCGAAATGAACCGCTCCTTCTTCTCCGGGGTATCATCGATCCCGCGAGTGGCGGACTCATAATGATACAATTCCGCAAAGGGAGTCCACACGATAAGGTAGCCCGCACGTCTTATGCGCATGCACAGATCCACATCATTGAATGCCAGGGCATACCCCGGATCCATTCCTCCAACTTCAAGATATACATCTCTTTTCACCAGCATGCATGCACCGGTGACCGCACTCATATTTTGAGCGTATCCCAGCTTTGCCATGTATCCCGGACTGTCACCCGGTACATGGGCGAAAATGTGTCCCGCGACACCTCCCAGTCCGATGACGACACCTGCGTGCTGTATGGTACCGTCGGGATAATAAAGCTTTGCGCCGACTGCACCCACATCCTTCCTCTGGGCAAACATCATCATTTCATCGATCCATTCCGGGGTGATGATCTCCGTATCATTGTTCAGCAAAAGAACATACTCCCCCGTCGCTTCTTCTCTGACACAGCGATTGTTTACCGCCGCGTAATTGAACGGACCCTCAAATCTGATGACTCTGATATTTGAATGCCCTGCTTCCAGTCTGCGGTAATACTCAAAGGTCTGGGGCAGCTTGCTGTTGTTCTCGGCAATAATTATCTCATAATCGGGATACGCAGTCTTGTTCAGAATGGACTCTATACAGGTTCTGAGCGTCTCTGGCTGATCACAGGACGGGATAATGATCGATACCTTCGGTGTTCCGGCAAGCTCGTAGCGTATCCGGTAGACGCCTGTCAGTCCTTCCATACACTCCACGCTGCCAAACAGGCCGTTTTCCGTCAGACTGCTTTCCACAGCTCTCCTTCCTGAATCAAGCGCATAATCCTTGGCGTCGATGCTCTGCGCAACGGAACCGCTGTGGGCTCTCCAGTAATACAGTACTTTGGGTATATGCACTATCGATGACGCGACTGACGCGAGCCTGAGCATAAGATCATGATCCTGACTCCCGTCAAAACCTGCCCTGAATGCCCCGCATTCATCTGTCAGCCGTTTCTCAAAGGATGTGAAATGACATATGTAATTATTGCTCCTCAGGTTGTCCGGAGCATAGTCCGGCTTAAAATGGATACGCAGTATATTTCCGATATCCGGGCTCTCGAATGTTGCCTCATCCGTATATACCATGTCGGCATTCTTTTCGCATATGGCTTTCATGACCTCGAATAGAGCGGCCGGAGAAAGGACATCGTCGTGGTCCAGCAGAGATATCCATTCACCGGTGGCCATCGCCAGAGCTGCGTTGGAGTTTTCCGATATGCCGCCGTTATGATCAAGTTTCTGATAGCATATA
>CADBPP010000061.1 GCA_902796565.1 uncultured Eubacteriales bacterium
CACATGGCATTGGGATTTGAGGAAGCCAATCGGATCATATGCTTCAGGAAGGATATATAATCGCTTATGCAGGGCTCAGATGATATATGAATGCTGATTGGGGGATGACATATGGGTTGTATTTTTAGTATAACTTGCAGGAATAAGGCGTGTCGATATCATGCTGAACTCCGTGAAGGACCCGGCATGAAACTATTTGCACTGGAAAGAAACTTGGAAAAAGATATCTTGAGCGGTAAAGAAGAGGCATCTGATGAAATCAAAGCTTTACTGAAGTCCGGAAGTAAAGTGCGTTATGTTGCAACCTATTTATGCCCGACGTGCAAGGAATGGCAGGTTGGACACTTTCCATACATTCTTGAACTGATTAAAGTCTCGCCATATGGAACGATCAGAGAATACAAAGTGCATTACCTGAATGGCAAACCGAAATGCAAGAAATGTGATGCAGAGTTAGAATTCATCCTTAACCCAAGATCATCCAAAAACCGCTGTCCCAAGTGCGGAACGGACAACATGAGGTTCAGTTCCGTCGGGTATTACGATTGACAAGGGAAACATATTCGAAACACTTCCTGTGTGCCGGTTTTTATCAGTATACCATGATGTCAGGTTTTCTTATCTTTTCTCTTTCAGTCCAACAGGGCCCCCTATCGGACCGAGCTGGTAAAGTCTATGCGTACGCTCGCGCAGCCCTCCGCGCTGAGCGTGAGGGTCGCCCTGCCCACCCTGCCCGTCGTCCGGACGTACAGGCCGCCCATGCCCGCCCGGAGGATCACCGGATCTTCGGAAAGGAGCTCGATGCCTTCCCCGGTGATCTCGGTCCGCACGGCCCCGAAGGAATACGGCAGCGCATTGCCGTTCTGATCGGTCATCTTCAGACGCACCGACGCGACGTCGTATGTCCCGTCCTCGACCAGATCGGTATGGTCGACGCGGGCCGTAAGCACGCGCTTCTCGAAAGGAGAAACGCGCAGCTCCCGGACGAGCCTGCCGTTCCTGTAGGCTTCAAAGCGATACACCGTGCTCCTTTCGCCCCAGTTGCCGACATATTTTCCGTACAACCGGTAGGCATCGTCAAAGCGCATCCCGTGACGGAGCATCAGATACGCCGCCTTGCATCTGGCGGCGGCGGAAAGATGATTCATCCCGAAGCGCGCGCTTTCGTTGAGGATATCCCTGGTAAAGGCCGCCTGCCGGGGAGAGAAGCCCTCCTTCCGTTCGATCTCCTCCCCGATGAAGTCCGTGATCTCGATCGGAGGATACTTTAGATGCGGATACTCCGAAGCCGCATGGGTATACTCGCGGATGAAGCAGTCGTTCTTATAGAAGCGGACGCTGTCGGCGTTGGTGAGGATAAAGACACGTCCGCGGTTGGCTGCGGGATGGTCCCCTATGTCCATCGATGAGCTCAGCTCGAGGATCGGCTCCTCGCTGTCCTGGATGGCGTACAGATATGCCGCAAGCTTCCTGTTGCGGAACATATCGCACACGCCGTGGTAGCAGACCCGGTCTCCGGAGCCGAATTCTTTATGGGTGTTGTAGTCGAACATGCACCATCCGAAAGAGCCGGCGATATCCTCATAAGACGCGACGGCGTCCAGTACGCGCGCGTGCCGAAGCATGTGCGAGAGGCGGTGTTCCTCGTCGTCGTACGCCTTGGTGGAAAACATGTGCCCGCCGTACTCGGAGATCAGATAAGGTTTCTCCGGATCGGATGTGACCGCCTTCTTCGGCTCGCAGCCGGGCAGGACGCCGTCGTGCACGAAATCATTGTAGGTATAGACGTCCTCGAGCAGCTCGCTTCTCTTATGGCAGCGGACGCCGCCGGTCGGGCGGGACGGATCGAGGCTGCGCGCGGCTTCGTTCGTCCTCATGTAAAAGTCGTGATCGTCCGCGCTTTCGTTGATCCGCACGCCCCAAAGGATGATCGACGGGTGATGGCGGTACTCCCGCACCATCTCCCTGACCATCTCCACCCCGACGTCCTTCCATCCTTCGCCGCCGAGGTTCTGCCAGCCTGGGAGCTCCGTAAACACCGGCATGCCCAGCTCGTCGCAGCGGTCGATGAAATGGTGCGACTGCGGATAATGCGAGGTCCGGACCGCGTTGCAGCCCAGCTCGAACCGGAGGATTTCCGCGTCCAGCCTCTGCATGGAGCGCGGCATCGCGTAGCCGACGAAGGGCCAGCTCTGGTGGCGGTTGAGCCCGCGCAGTCTGAACTTCCTGCCGTTGAGGAAGAATCCGTCCTTTTTAAACTCCGCCCTGCGGAATCCGATCCTCCGGCTGACGCAGTCGACAGCCCTGCCGCCCCGGATCAGCTCCGCCTGCAGATCGTAAAGCGCGGGGCTCAGAGCGTCCCACAGCCGCACCCCCG
>CADBPP010000062.1 GCA_902796565.1 uncultured Eubacteriales bacterium
CCCATCATATCCGTTTCATGATAGTGCGCTTTTCTTATATATCTGTACCACATGGCTCAGATCTCCCCCCAGTCTGTCTCATCGTCCTTATAATAGTATTTCCTGTCATGCTCGCCGATCTCCCTGAGCACCCTGCAGGGGTTTCCGACAGCCACCGTTTTTGGGGGGATATCCCTTGTCACGACGCTGAGTGCGCCTATAACAGCGTCATCCCCGATGGTCACTCCGGGAACGATCACCGTTCCTGCTCCGATCCAGACGTTATTGCCTATACGGACGTCCCGGTTATACTGAAGCGCCCTTCTTCTGAGAGAAGGATCTATCGGATGGTTCGCGGTAGCGATGGTCACATTGGGCCCGATGAGCACGTTGTCCCCGATATAGATGTGTCCGTCATCCACCAGGGTGAGGTTGAAGTTCGCGTAGAAGTTGTCCCCCACATGGACATGGGCTCCTCCCCAGTTGGCGTAAAAGGGAGGCTCTATCCAGCAGTTGCTGCCGCATTCACAGAATACTTCCCTCAGATATCTCTGATGGGCCTCCCCGTCTGAGCGGGGGGCGGAATTATACTCGGAAAGCCTGCTGATAAAGGGAGTCTGGAGCTTCATGATCTCTTCGTCATTCGGGTCATAGATCATTCCCTTGAGCATCTTCTCATACTCAGTCATCGTTTCATCCTCCGGAATCGGATCTTTTCGGTTTTTTATATTATACAGCAATCAGGCGTGCCGAACAAAACCAAGCGGAGCATAAGAACGGCGCGGATAGCTCCGCGCCGGATATCATCCGTCGTTCCTTATCCGGTCCCGATGTTTTACGAGAATGTGGCGGGATCCGGCATCAATGTTCGGTAAACAGCGTGCTGTATTCCGCGTATCCTTCCTTCTCCAGATCAGCCGCCGGGATAAACCTCAGCGCAGCGGAATTGATACAGTAGCGAAGACCTCCGCTTTCCGCAGGGCCGTCGTCGAATACGTGTCCCAGGTGGGCATTCGAGAGGGAGCTTCTCACTTCCGTCCTGACCATTCCGAATGAACGGTCATCCCTTTCCATAAGGGCGCTGTCCGACGCGGGACGGGAGAAGGCCGGCCAGCCACAGCCTGAATCGAACTTGTCAATGGACGTGAAAAGGACCTGCCCGCTTATGACATCCACGTAGATGCCGTCCTCGAAAAGACCGTCATACTCTCCTGAGAACGGAGCTTCGGTGGCTCCTCTTTTCGTCACCTGAAAAGCGAGGTCCCCTATGCGCTCCCTGAGTTCACCTTCGGACTCGGCCCTGAAATCAAAAGGGGGCTTTTTCTGAAGGCTGAAGAACTTCTTCGGAATGTGGCAATAGCCCCCGGGATTTTTGTCAAGGTATTTCTGATGGTATTCCTCCGCGGGATAGAAGTTCTGAAGGGCAGACAGCTCCACCGCGAGAGGGGAGCCGAGTTCCGTTTCGACCCTACTGAACACCGCCTCGATCCCGGGGCGCATGGACTCGTCGGTGTAATAGACGCCGGTGCGATACTGTATGCCGCTGTCCCCTCCCTGGCGGTTGACCGACAGCGGGTCGATCACCATGAAGTAATAGTCAAGGATCTGTTTCAGGGAAATGATGTTTTCGTCATAGACCACCTTAACGGTCTCGGCGTGTCCGGAATCGTCGCACACCTCTTTGTAGGACGGGTTCTCGCTGGGACCGTTGGCGTATCCCGTTTCGGTGCTGATCACTCCGTCGAACTGGTCTATGAACTTCTGCATCCCCCAGAAGCATCCTCCTGCAAGATATACGGTCTGCATGTTCGTATCCTCTGTTTTCTTTATCATATATCATGATTCTACCATAGGGCGCTCTGTGTGGCAACCGGGGTTTTTAAGCAGACGTTAATGTTACTTAAAGGTGCAATCAATATCACTCATGGTATAATGGTCCTGCGGGATACCGCGTAATATTTTATCAAGCATTATTCAGGAGGTCGTTATGGCAGGATTGACAGGAACAATCGTAGGGATCGCAGCGCTGATCATACTTCTGATCATACTGGTAAGATGCATCTGCATCGTGCCCCAGGCAAGCGCATGGGTTATAGAATCCCTCGGACGCTACAAGGAAACATGGGGAGCGGGACTCCATTTCAGAGTACCCATCATCTACAGGGTCACCAAAAAGGTATCCCTGAAGGAACAGGTGGCGGACTTCGAACCGCAGCCTGTTATCACAAAGGACAACGTCACCATGAGGGTCGACTCTGTCGTGTTCTTCTACATCTTCGACGCCAGGGCTTTCGCCTACGGAGTTGAAAGGCCCATAGCGGCCATCGAGAACCTGTCCGCAACGACCCTTCGTAACATCATAGGTTCCATGACACTGGACGAGACCCTCACCAGCCGTGACGATATCAACGGCAGGATCACCGCCATACTGGATGAAGCCACTGACAAGTGGGGCATCAAGGTCAGCAGGGTCGAGGTAAAGAACATCGAACCTCCCAAGAGCATCCAGGATGCCATGGAGAAGCAGATGAAGGCCGAGCGTGAGAAGAGGGAAGCCATCCTTACCGCCGAAGGTAAGAAGCAGTCCGCCATCACCCTCGCAGAAGGTGAAAAACAGGCCGCCATCCTCAGAGCTGAAGCGGTCAAGGAACAGCGCATCCGCGAGGCGGAAGGTGAAGCCCAGGCGCTGCTGGCAGTACAGAGGGCAAAGGCGGAGTCCATCAGGCTCATCAATGAAGCCGCCCCCGGTGAAGGCTACATCAAGCTCAAATCCTTTGATACAGCCGAAGCAATGGCCAACGGACAGGCGACCAAGATCATCGTTCCTTCCGACATAGCCAACCTTGCGGGCACAATAGCAGCCCTTAAGGAAAGCTCCAAAGACTGAGGAGCCGGCCTATGGAAGGGATGGGAGCGATCATTGCTGTTCTGTGGGGACTGGCAGTCGTTTCATCCATAGCAAAGGCTGTGGCGAGCGCGAAAAAAGGCAGCCGGAACACCTCCGGCCGTACGGCTCAGAGGACATATACCCCGAACGCCGCAGGGACGCCCGCAAGACAGTTCAGCCCTCCCGCAGGGAGGGAGACCGTCGGCAGCATACGGGAAAACGGGCTTCTGCTGGAAGACAGAAAGAACGACTGGCTGGCAAAACAGATGAGGGAAGAAGCGGAGATCTACCGCAGAGGCAGCCTGTACGATCTGGGGGCAGCCCATGAAGCGGACTGTGACGCGAGAAGGATCAGGCTCTTCCACGTAAGGACCCACAACACCAACGGAGTGGACAAAAAAACATTTGAATAGCATTATCAAAGACCTGCGAACGCAGGTCTTTTTTCATTATGATCCTTCCTGATATTCCTTGAGAGCCCTTTCCACCGGGATGATGGCTCCCACAAGAGGCACCATCTGTGCATATATCAGCACAACGGTAACGGTGGAAGCGGTATCGGTATCGGCAACAAGGATATATGAGACCGCTGCCAGAGTGACGATGAGGGTGACCAGACCCCACTTCGTCCAGGTCCCGGCTATCAGGCTCTGGGCGAGGGCCCAGGACTCGGGATCTCTCAAGGATCTTTTCGTCCTGTAGCCGAAGACCCCGTTCACGGGAGGAGGAAACTTCTTTAAAAGGGCTCCGAAGCCCATCATAGTAAGAGGTATGATAAGCAGCACCGCTGCCATTATGATCCTGGACGCCATACGCCACCTCCATGTCAGAAAAACACAGCGCCTTCCCCTCCTCTGAGGGGCCTTGAGTCCAGCACTTTCTCAAGGCGCTTTCTTCTCATCCTCACTTCGTTTATCAGTTCCTCCCTGTCTTCGGGAAGAAGCCCCTGCATGGGGGCGATGTTCGAAGGATGAAGTCCGAAATATATGCAGTCATCCATTGAAAGAAGCTCCAGGAAACGCTCTTCCTCGTCAAGGTATTCTCCCACGGTGGGCTCGGTGAAAGAGCCGGATCTCATGTCCTCATACAGGGGACAGCCTTCTTCCGCATGGATGGTGCCGGTGAATATAAGAGCCGGCTGGGTGCGGTTCATCAGTTCCGCCGTCTTTTCTGCGTTAAGGATCCCATTTCCCGCCCCGGCGCAGCCGAATATGACATTGGCGAAATAATCGAATCCCGCGTCTCTGAGGCGGGTGAGATCTCTGAGGGCCTGTGCCGCATCGTAACCCTTGTTCATGCTCCTGAGGGCTTCGTCGAGGCCGCTCTCCACTCCTATGTTCATCTCATTGATCCCCGCTTCACGGATGCGTCTCAGATCCTGATCGCTCTTTGATGCGATATTCCTCACCGAAGCGTACATGCTGATCGTTCCGACCTTCGGAAGGCTCTCCCTCACCCTGCGGGCAATGTCCACAAGGCTGTCCGCGTCAAGACAGAAGGCGTCTCCGTTTTCCAGGAACACCCTTTCCGCGTCGGGTTCGTATTCCGAATAATAACCGAGCTGCTCATCTATGTATTCGCTGCTTACACGGCCGAAGTTCACGCCCCGGTACATGGTGCAGAAGCTGCAGCTGTTGTGGGAACAGCCGCGGGTCACCTCTATGAGCACCGACGAAGCCTCGAAGGGAGGCCGGTAAATTATATGTTCACTCATTTTTTCTCCTCAGATCAGATCAGGCCGAGCGCCCCCAGGGCGCACAGCCAGCAGAAAAGGGTGGCTATGGAAACGGCTGAGCTGAGGGCCACTATCTGGCCCGCGAGGACCCCGTCCCCTCCCATGGAAACAGCGGTGGAATAGGAATTGACCGCTGTGGGCGCGCCGCTGTACACCAGAACGGCGATCAGATCCGCTCCCCTTATGCCAATCAGGGCGGCGATGCTCACCAGTGCCAGCGGCATGAAGACGAGCTTCCCGCTTATCGCCCTGAAAAGCTCCTTTCTGTACTCTCCCACTGCTTTCAGCTCAAAGGACGCTCCCAGGGAGATCATCGCCAGAGGCGTCGCCATGGAAGCCATCTTTGCCATCACTCTGTCCGCGACGAGCTCCGGCAGGCTTATCCCCGTCACGTTAAGCAGGATCCCGATGAAGCTCGAAAGGACCATGGGATTAAGTATGATCTTCACCGCCAGCTCTCCCGCTGACAGCTTCCTGCCGCTGCGGGACACAAAGGCCAGGGTGGAGCATATGTTGACTATCGGGGTGATGATCGCGATCAGAACGACGCTCATCCCCAGATCTTCCGGGAAGAACGAGGATACGATGGGGATCACCAGAAGACTGTAGTTGGCCTTGTGGATCCCCTGCACCATCACCGGAGCCACAGAGGGAGGATCGTCCCGCCTTCTCTCGATGGCTTCCAGCGTTACGTAGGTGGCGATGCAGCTCAGGGCCACGTAAAGGGCGCATTTCAGCTCAAACTGTCCGCCCAGGTCCGTTGAGGCGATGTTCTCGATGATGCTCAGCGGCAGAAAAACCCTGAACACCATGTTGTTTACGCTGTCCGCGGCTTTTCCCGTGAGGATCCCCGCCCTTCCAAGAATCCATCCAGTCAGCATGAAGCACAGTAGGGGGAACACCGCGGAGAACGACGCTGTTATGACGTGCATGCTACTTGGCCGCGTTCTTTTCCCTTACAGCCGCCGCGGGACAGTTGTGGGGCATGCGGGGTCCGTACTGGCAGCTCTTGCAGTCAAAGCATTTCACGAAGTCCGCTCCCGTGAGCACCGCATTCGGGAAAGCCGGATCCGCCAGCATGGCTCTGCCCAGATCCACCGTGTCCACCAGGGAGTTCTCGATGAGATGATTCACCAGGGAGGGTTCAAGGATGCTGTTGACACAGGACACCGGTACCCTGCCGGCGAAATGGTCATGGAAGTGCACGCCCAGGGAGCATATCAGGTTGTAGGGCTCCGTCCCGTCCACCAATGATGGATCCGGATCCTTGATGCCGCTGGATACCTGCAGGTAGTCGCAGCCCGCTTTGACGTATTCCTCCGCTATGGCGATCGCGCTCTCCAGATCCGGGTCCGCCCCGATGGTCCTGGCGGAGATCAGGAAATCATCCCCGCAGACCTTTCTGATCTCCCGGATGATCTCGGACGCGAAGCGGGCGCGAGCTGCTGCGTCTCCGCCGTATTCATCGGTCCTCTTGTTCGTCTCGGCGCATTCGAACTGGTTTATCAGATATCCATGGCAGGCATGCAGCTGTACACCGTCGTAACCTGCCTTTTTAGCCCTTAAGGCTGCGGCTACGAAAGCCTTCTGCATCTCATGGATCTCATCCACTGTCATGGAACGGCTCATTACTCCTCCTCTTCCCGGGATCTCGGAGGGCCCGATGGGCTCCCCCACGGAGGGATTCGTGATCGCTCCCGTATGATTCAGCTGAATGATCACGGCGGAACCGTTGTCATGGCATACGCCGGCTATGGCGCGGTGGCCTTCTATCTGGGAATCATCCCACAGCCCCATATGGGAGAAACCGAAGCGTCCTCCCGGAAGGACGGCCGTCGCCTCGACGCACACCAGCCCGGTGTACACGCTTCTTTCACGGTAATGTTCTATATGTTTTTCCGTGGCCTTTCCATCCTCCCCTGCATAGTCGAATTTTACAGTGGGAGCCATGGTTATGCGGTTCCTCAGAGTTGTCCTGTTTATGGTGATCGGATCGCCTGCTTTCATGTTTTACCTCTTTGCGATACGGGTCCTGGAACCCTTTTTTATTGATTATACACTATATGTCCCGTGTTGCCCACATCATTTGCCGTCATATGACAAAGGTCTTTTCGGCACTTTTTCCTTGACACATCCGGGGCATCTGATACAATATAAGTATACTTATCAAAGCAAAATATAATAACAGGAGGTTGTATGGAATATACACTGCTAAAGGGAACAGGGCTTAAGGTCTCCCGCTTCTGCCTGGGGACCATGACCTTCGGAGGACAGACGAATGAGGAAGATTCCATAAGGATCGTCCATCACGCACTGGATGAAGGCGTCAACTTCTTCGACACCGCGGGAACATACACCGGCGGAATCAGCGAACAGTATCTCGGCAAGGCCCTCGAGGGCAGAAGGGAGGAAGCGGTCATCGCCACAAAGGTGAACAATCCCAGAGGCCCCCTTCCCAACCAGTCGGGCCAGGGAAGAAAGCACATCATGACGGACATCGAGGAGAGCTTAAGGAGCCTGAGGACCGATTACATCGATCTGTATTATCTGCATCATCCCGATTACTCCACACCCATGGAAGAGATCATCGAGACCATGACGAACCTGGTGAGGAGCGGGAAAATCCGTTACTACGGTCTCAGCAACCACAGCGCATGGAAGTGCTGCCAGTTCATAGACAAGGCCCGGGAGATGCACGCGGTGGCTCCGGTGGTCACGGAAAGCGTATACAACCTCATCACCAGGGGGCTTGATGACGAAATGCTCCCCTTCCTGGAGGAATACAACATGGGGCTCGCGGTCTACAATCCGATAGCTGCGGGACTTCTTACAGGAAAGCATTCCAAGCAGGCTCCGGCGGAAGGCTCCCGCTTCGCCATCAATTCCGGCTACGCCCAGCGCTACTTCAACGATCAGAACCTGGACGCAGTGGAGGAGATCAAAAGGATCGCTTCCGACGAGGGAATGGGGATACTTGAGTTCTCGCTGCAATGGCTGCTGAATCAGAAGGCGGTGGACAGCATCATAGTCGGGACCAGCAAATATGAGCACGCAGTGGAGAATATCGCTCTCGCTTCCGAGACGAAGAAGATAAGCCCCGAGGCGCTGGAGCGCTGCGACGAGCTGTGGAACTCGATCCGCGGCCATTACTTCAGCTATTTCGGCAACGCCCATCCTCCCAAGAGAGCGCCCGGTGAAAAAAAGATGTTTTAAAAAATGAAGGCCTGCGCTGATGCGCAGGCCTCTGTCTTGTCAGACTGTTACTTTCCGTCGGAAAAACTGGTGAAGCTCCCCCTTTCCATCTCGGGAAGGCCGTACTTCTCCTTTGCGTCGGCGAAGGCCTTTATCATGAAGACCATGTTCCTCGCGAGGTTCCTAAGGGTCTGCAGACCCTCCAGATCCTTTTTCACGTCCTCCGCTTTGAACCCGTGGACCTGGTTCCAGTAGGTGCCTGCCGCCACCGGCATGGCGCTTATGGTGAAATACTTGTTCAGGGCGTCGAAGCTGGCGGTGTTACCGCCCCTTCTCGCGCTGACCACGGCGGCTCCCACCTTCATCTGCTTGGGAATGTGTCCGGTGGAATAGAACAGCCTGTCCATGAAAGCTAGGATCGTACCGTTGGGGGAGCCGTAGTATACGGGGCTTCCCACCACCAGACCGTCGGCCTCGGCGAACTTCACGGCCACCTCGTTCACCAGGTCGTCAAAGACGCACTTTTTGTTCTCTCTGCATTTTCCGCAGCCTATGCATCCCCTTATGTCATGGGA
>CADBPP010000063.1 GCA_902796565.1 uncultured Eubacteriales bacterium
ATTATACCCCCGGCTCCCGGATTTTTCCAGCCCCGGGCGAAATGAGCTGCGGCGGGGCCGCCGACGGGTCACCGATCAGCATTTTCAGAGCCGGGAAAATGCAGTTTTGAACCATTTTGATCGAAGTCCGCAGACAGGTATGATATAATCAACAAAAGGAGAACTGATTATGACAAAAGTAAGCGTTATGGCGGGACCCTGCAAGTTCGTTACGGTGATCACCGCAGAGAATACAGAAGATTACGGACAGGTGAAAGTGAGCTTCACATCGGACTGCCCCCATTACAACAAGGGCCTTGCCGATGAGATCGGTACGGTGGACGCATTCTGCGAGCTGGGAATGGGAAGAAATCCCGGCATCATAAAGGATGCGGTGGCGAAGTACGCGAAGCATGCCACATGCCCCGTTGCCCTGGCTATGCTCAAGGCCGTGGAAGTGGAAGCGTCCCTGGCGCTGCCCGTGGAGCCCGAGATCCATATAGAGAAAAATTAATCATCCGTTAACGAACCGTTAACGGAGAATTCCTAATAGTGTGATAGATTTCACATAAGGAGCAAACCATGAACAGAAGAACATACGATTTCAGCAATATAGCGGTGGACGGCATCGACGTATCCATGCTCAATGAGTCAGTTGGGCCCGGCGGGTTCCCGTTCATTCCATTTTTGTTCTTTTTCTTCTTTTCCCCGTTCTTCTTCGGAGGGATAATAAGCTTCGTTGCCATCCTTCTTGTGGTCAACGGCTTTTCAAAGAGGAATCAGAGGTTAAGGATCAGGGAGAACGCCCTGAGATATTATCAGCTGCTCAGAAGCCGCGAGAGCTTTTCCGTGGACGAGGTGGCGTATTTCCTGAATCTCCCCCGCAACAGGGTGCAGGCGGAGCTGCAGTATCTTTTCGACAACGACATCATCCGCGTCAAGCCCCAGACCGTGGTCTATCCCTCTCCCAGGGCGAACAGGACCGCGTATGACCGGGGAAGGATGTACGCGGAGCCTGCCTATACCATCGAAAAGGTGAACCAGAACTACAAGCAGCCCCAGAGCACCTATACCGCGCCTCCCGCGAAACAGCAGCAGCCCCAGCAGAGCGCACCTCCCGCGGGCGTGGAGATGAAGCGTTCCTCCAACGACAACGGTCTTTACTCGGAGACGGTGGAATACATCAAGAAGATCCGCCAGGCCAACGACGCGATCCCCGGAGAGGTCATGAGCGCCAAGATCGATGACCTGGAGAAGGTCACGATAAATATCTACAACGCCACCGTGGAGAATCCGTCCCTTCTCAAGAAGACGAAGAAGTTCATGTCTTATTATCTGCCCACCACAGAGAAGCTCATCGAGAAGTACGCCGAGCTGGACAAGAAGAGCATACAGACGGAGAACACCATCGCGATCAAATCCAGGATCGAGGAATCCCTGGATACCATCACCAAGGCTTTCTACGAGCTGTACAACAGCCTGTATGACTATGACGCCATAGATATTACCAGCGAGATCGAAGCATTCAAGAATACGCTGGTCAATGACGGTCTCATCGACAACGGTATGCAGATAGACCTCAAAGCAGAAGAAAAAGTTGGTGAAAACGTATAGTATCATCCGCAGATGATAGTATAATTGAATCAGAAGAAAACTTCAGGGCAGGGTGAGAATCCCGATCGGCGGTAAAGTCCGCGAGCGAAAGCACGAACCGGTGTGATTCCGGTACCGACGGTAAGAGCCGAAAGGCTTAAGTCCGGATGGAAGAAGCATAGTCTTTTTTCGTATTTCATGCCGCTGAAGAAGCGGCATTTTTTAGTGAGGAGAACCATTTATGAACAAAACAAAGAAACTCGTATTCGCAGCCGTTCTGACGGCAATGTCCATCATTCTGCTTTATATCCCGTTCCTCCGTTTCCCGATATTCGCCGCCGCTCCGTTCCTGGAGTACGATGCCATGGATGTCCCCATCATGATCGCGACCCTCTTCATGGGTCTCAAGGGAGGCCTTGCGGTGACATTGGTGTCCTGCGTCATTCAGGGCATCACGGTATCCAGTTCCAGCGGTATCTACGGGATCATCATGCACTTCATAGCAACGGGAGGCTTCGTGGCCGGAACGGCTCTTATGATGAAGCTGACAAGGAAGAAGGTGCTGCCTTCGCTTCTTGCCGGCGTGGCCGCGATGGTGCTGATCACCATCCCCGCGAACCTTATAGTGACTCCCATCTTCATGGGCGTCTCCCGCCAGGTGGTGTTTTCCATGCTGCCGACGGTGATCATACCCTTCAACCTCGTGAAGGCGTCCATCAACGCCGCCGTCACGTTCCTGGTGTGGCTGCCTCTCAAGAAAGCCAACCTGAACTGACCCACCGATTTCCGGATCAGAGAAGGAGCAATTCCGCGCCCTGGGAAT
>CADBPP010000064.1 GCA_902796565.1 uncultured Eubacteriales bacterium
AGAGACCAGTCACTGTATGAACATGCCGTGATGTTCGATCCGGTGAACCAGCAGCGCTATCCCGACGGAGACGGATCCCGCAGCTCCGGAGACTTTTATGAAGTTCCCGGCTGCATCTCCAATCCCGACGGTAGCTTTACCATCACGTACTACGCGCCCAACGCCAAAACATGTCAGGTCAGGGGCATCGGCGGCAGCATGCCGAACACCTATGACATGGCAAAGAGCGAGAAGATGCCGGGTTATTTCGAGGTCACCATCACTGACGTATGCCCCGGATTCCACTATATCGAGTTCATCGTGGACGGAAACGTATGCATGCACAACCAGCTGCCCATAGGCTACGGCTGTTCCTTTGCCATCAACTTCGTCGATGTGTACGATCCGGACTTCACATATCATCTTTTGAAGAACGTGCCCCACGGCACAGTACACATGGAGCTGTTCGAGTCTGAGGTCATCGGACGTACCCGTAACTGCTATGTATACACGCCTCCTTCATACAGGACAGATACACAGAAGCGCTATCCCGTACTCTATATCATGCACGGGGGAGGAGAGAATGAGACAGGCTGGCTGTGGCAGGGCAAGATCAACTATATCATGGACAACATGCTTTCTGAGGGCCTGTGTGAGGAAATGATCGTGGTCATGACCTACGGCTTCAACTATACCGAGAAGGAAGACGGTCTCTTCAGTTCGGGAGACATTGACAAGGTCCTGGCTACCGAGTGCGTGCCCTTCATCGATTCGATGTACCGCACGATACCCGACAAGGATCACCGCGCCGTTGCGGGACTGTCTTACGGGTCCGTCCACGCCAGGATGGCAGTGCTCGGCTATCCCGAGGTATTCAGTGTGCTGGGCATCTTCTCAGGCAGCTTCAGATTCGACAATCCCACAAAGAACAATTACTCAAGGTTCGATTACAAGTATGTCCTGGAATCCAAGGAAGTGTTCAACGAGCGTCTCAGGCTCTGCTTCTACGGATGCGGAGACCAGGAGCCCGGACCCATGTCGCCGGCGGAGCAGATCGACCAGCTCAAGGCAGAAGGCTACAACCTTGTCAGATATGTCGCACCGGGATTCCATGAGTGGAACGTATGGAGAAGATGCGCCTTTGAACTTGCGAAGATCCTCTGGAGATGGTAGAGCCATAATACAGTAACAATGTTATAAAAAAGGATGACGGATCATTCCGCCATCCTTTTTGCATGAATAAGTCTAAGCTTTCTCCGGCTATCGTTAGAGTCTCATAAAAAAGTGTTTCCCCCAAAAATGTATTGACATACATATACCCCCATAGGTATAATGAGGATACCCATAGGGGTATATAAGGAGGCTATAAAAAAGTCAGTGGAAAAAGCAACAAAGATGTCCGGAAGCTTTCTGTCCGAAGGAAGGGGACCCGGTCTGAAGATCAGCCCTGAGAGGATCCTGAGAACTGTCATGTTCGTTTTCTCAGCGTTGTCCATTGCTGCCAGTCAGTTCTTTAAAGGATCGTTTCCCTTCGATCCCGCATGGATAGCCGTTGTGCTTTGCGGTGTTCCCATCGTTTTTGAGTCTGTAACTGCTCTCATCAAACGGTTCGACATCAAGGCGGATCTGCTCGTATCCATCGCGATTGTTGCATCATTAATCATTGGGGAAGTGTTTGCCGCGGCTGAGGTGGCGTTCATCATGCAGCTCGGCAGCGCACTTGAAGCGATGACTGTAAGAAAAGCCAGAAACGGTATAGGTGAACTGATCTCCCTTAAACCCCGCACAGCCCGTGTGATCAAGGAAGGAAGAGAGTATACCGTCTCTGCCCAGACTGTCTGTACAGGGGATATCTTAAGAGTCCTTCCCGGAGAAAGCATTCCCGCTGACGGGACGATAGTTGAAGGTTTCAGCTCAGTGGATGAATCCATGCTGACAGGGGAGAGCGTGCCTGTGGACAAAAGGTCAGGGGACAGCGTGACAGGAGGGACGATAAACCGTTTCGGTTCCTTCGACATGACTGTTGAGAGAACAGGCGAGGAGAGCACTCTGCAGAAAATGATCGCTCTCGTTGAATCAGCGGATGTTCATAAGTCAGAGATAGTCAGGACCGCCGACCGCTGGGCGACATGGGTTGTTGCTGCAGCTCTTGTCTCGTCTTTCATCACCTGGTTCATTACAAGTGAGATGATCCGCTCCGTTACAGTGCTGGTGGTGTTCTGTCCCTGCTCCATGGTGCTGGCCACACCAACGGCTATCACGGCTGCCATAGGAAATCTCACGAAAAGAGGAATACTGGTGTGTTCCGGGGATGCGCTGGAAAGACTGTCAGCCGTCAGACGCATTGGCCTTGACAAGACAGGCACACTGACCCAGGGACAGCCTGAAGTCGTATGTGCCCGGAGCTTCGATCCTGATTTGACCGATGACGATGTCGTCATGCTCGCGGCAGCCTGTGAGGTGCGTTCGGAACATCCCCTGGCAGGAGCCGTAATAAGAGCTTACGGAAAAGGCACCGATACGCTCCCTGAAGCAAAGGATTTCGTGATGATGCCCGGACTCGGGATAGAGGCTGATATAAACGGATGTCATGTGATAGCGGGCAATGCGGATCTGTTCAATTCAAGAGATATCCCCGTAAGTGACAAAGGCGCTGCTTTTGCTAGATGGATGCATTCCGAAGGATGCACCATGATGTATGTGGCCTCTGACGGCGTATGTATCGGTGCCATAGCTCTGGCGGACAGTGTGAAACCCGACGCCTGGAAGACTGTAAGAGGCCTCAGATCGGCGGGCGTTGAGCCTGTCATGATAACAGGTGATTCCGAGGACGCAGCCAAAAGCGTTGCTCGCCAGCTGGATATCAGAGAGCATCATGCCCGGTGTCTCCCCGCGGATAAGCTGGAAATAGTCACAGGGTCCCAAAAGCAGGGAAGGCCCATGTGCATGGTGGGTGACGGCGTCAATGACGCTGCAGCTCTGAAGGCATCATATGTCGGCATCGCCATGGGAAAACAGGGAAGCGACATTGCAGTGGAAGCCGCGGATATAACCCTGGCGGATGACGATATCTCAAGGCTGCCTCATCTGTTCACCCTTTCCAAGGAAATGATGCGCACTGTCAGGACGGATCTCGCGGTCTCGATGATACTGAACTTTGCGTCTATCGCCCTGGCCTTCGCGGGTTTTCTCTCTCCTATGAGCGGAGCACTGGTGCATAATGCAGGATCGGTGCTGGTGATACTTAATTCCGTACGGCTTCTTGGGTGGAGAACAGATTCCGCTCCTTATGCAAAACAATTCTAAAGGCCGATACAGACCGCTAAAGGGGATGTTGACAAAACGGAGGCCTAAATGGTATACTTCAGATATTAACGGAGGAAAACCGGAATGAAACAATGCATGGATGCAGAAAACCTTCACCGCCGTCTGGCAAAGATAATGGGCCAGATAAAGGCGATCGACCGTATGATAGACGAGGATATTCCCTGTGAGGACGTCCTTTCCCAGATCAGCGCTGCCAAATCGGCTCTCAATAAGGCGGGGCAGGTCATACTGGAAGGACATATCAGCCACTGTATCAGGGACGCTGTTGCCAAAGGTGATGAAGCGGAGCTGGAGAATTTCACAAAGGCTATCGCCCGTTTCGCCAATATGCAGTGATCAGACATTGTCTGTTCGGCGTCTGCTTCTGATCCCTGTGAGCTGAGACGGAAAGAACATAGACCATATTTTACGATCATAACTCCCGTGACCGCTTTTTTATGGTAGCAGTCCCGAATGTCAGAACATAACAAACAAGACAGATCCCGAACCGGATGAGATACCGGGATTGGGATCTGTCTATTCTTTTTATGAGCTTACCCTCAGCTGTCTGACAAGACTGCTGGG
>CADBPP010000065.1 GCA_902796565.1 uncultured Eubacteriales bacterium
GACAGAACGATATATGTGATCCCATGCGGTTCCACAGTGGTCCCCAGGGTGAAAGGACACGGACAATGAACAGAAGATTCGTAGCGGAAAGGTTCTCAAAACCGAAGGCAAAGCTGGCACTGGATCCTGAAGCGCTGAAAAAGTACGATGACATCATCGATCTTTCCATAGGCGATACGGATATCGTCACCGACAAAGCCATCATAGACAAGGCATACAACGACGCCCTGGCGGGATACACCCGTTACGGAGAGCCCAAGGGAGACCCGGAGCTGATAGACGCCATCATAAAGGCATGGGGAGAGGATTTCGGAGAGAAGATCGCTCCTCAGAACGTTCTGGTGACAGCTTCGTCCCTTCTGGGGATGACCATCGCCATGGCGGCGGTGCTGGATCCGGGAGACGAGGTGATAGTGTTCGCGCCATATTTCACACTTTACCGTCCCCAGGCGGAATTCTCCGGGGGCGTAGTCAGGGAGGTGCCTCTGGATCCTGCCAACAACTACCGCATCGACGAGGAGCAGCTCAGAAGCTTCATCAACGAGAAGACCAAGGTGATAGTCTTCAACAACCCCGTGAACCCCACGGGCATCGCCTACGGCAAAGAGGACATGGAGATCATCAGAAAAGTGGCCATAGAGTACGATCTTCTGGTAATGGCGGACGAGATCTACACCTTCTACCTTTATGACGGCGAGTTCTCTCCCATTAGACTCATGCCGGGCATGGCGGAGAGGACCATAACCCTCAACAGCTTCTCGAAGAACTTCCTGATGACGGGCTGGAGAGTGGGCTACATAATCGCGGAGCCCTATCTGATAGACGCCATATACTCCGTGAGCGACTTCCTCATCTACTCCACGCCCTCCATCTCCCAGAGAGCCGCCATCAAGGCCCTGGAGATAAGAAAGGATGTTTACGAGAAGTACGTACCCATCTACCGGGACAGGGTATTCTATTCCATCGACAGGATAAAAAGGATCCTTTACCTCGATCTCGTGCCGCCGGGAGGGACCTTCTACATATTCCCGAGCTTTCGCAGGACGGGACTTTCCACAAAGGAATTCACCGATCTGCTCTTTGAGAAGTGCCACATCATAGTCGCGGCAGGCAACCTCTTCGGAGACTGCGGCGACGGCAGCTTCCGTATCGCCTGCACTGTGCCGAAGGAGCAGCTTGAGGAAGCGTATGACAGAATGGAGAAACTGACTTTTTGATCAAGGAGGATCACAGAAGTGATCAGTCTGAAAGGTATTTACAAATCATTCAATAACGTTGAGGCGGTAAAGAACGTGGACCTCGAAGTGGATGAAGGGGACATCGTATGCATCATCGGTCCCTCAGGAAGCGGAAAGAGCACGCTTCTTCGCTGTATCAACGGCCTGGAGATAGCGGACAGGGGCGAGATAGTGATCGACGGGCAGAAGGTGGACTACAAAAAGGAGAAGCATCCCGAGAAGATAAGTTCCAAGATGGGATTCGTCTTCCAGCACTTCAACCTCTTCCCCCACAAGAACGTCCTGGAGAACATCACCATGGCGCCCATCAAGGTGCTGGGACAGGACAGGGAGACCGCCGAGAAGCATGCTCTGGAACTTCTGGAGAGGGTGGGCCTTTCCGACAAGAAGGACAGCTATCCCTCAAAGCTCTCGGGAGGCCAGAAGCAGAGGGTCGCGATAGTTCGCGCCCTGGCCATGGACCCGGAGATAATGCTCTTCGACGAGCCCACCAGCGCTCTGGATCCGGAGATGGTGGGAGAGGTCCTCAACGTCATGAAGGAGCTTGCCCGGGAGGGCATCACCATGATCGTGGTGACCCACGAGATGGGCTTCGCCAGGGAAGTGGCTTCCCGCGTCATCTTCATGGATTCGGGCCAGATACTGGAGGAGGGCACTCCCGAGGAGATCTTCGGGAACCCGAAGGAAAAGCGCACCCAGGATTTTTTGAGCAAGGTACTGTAAGGCTGTATACCGCGCCGGATATGATCTCCGGTGCGTTTTTTTGTGAAAGGATGATATAATGTCTGTCAAGGAAAGGACCGTTATCAGATGATAAGAGATGAACTGTATGACAAAGCGATAGAACTGAGAAACGCATCACCGTGGTTCGAACTTCTGGGTGAAGACATTTTTGCCGTCGAATTCTCCGACGGGGAGCTCGGTTATGTCATGATGAATGAAGGTTCGGATGATGAGGATCTTTACGTAGATGATCTTACCGAAGAACTGAGCATGTATCTTTTCATCGGAGAGGATGGCCTCCGCAGCATGAGGGATATTTTTGAGGACTGCTGCGATTCCCGAGACAGATATGCGTTCAGAAGCCCCGATGAGATGCCTGAAGATGAAGCGGTGGATCCTGACAGGGATTACACCGAAGAAGAGTATATCCGCCTCACGGCCGATAAGATGCTCAAAACCGCCAGATATCTGACAAGAGGTGATTATCTGGCACTCGAGTATTGTCCCGGGGATGAACTCACTGCAGAGGAACATTCCGCAGTCTCAAAAGCCCTCAAAAGGCTGAAGCTCTCCACTAAGAGAATGAATGGGCTGTTTCCCTGGTTCTACACTCTGAGAAACGGTCATCCCGCAGACAATGATCTGAGTGAAGCGGACCAGAAGTATATGTCGGAAGCTCTTGACGCGCTGAAGGCGCTTTCCTGTGCCTTCGACGCCGGGACTTACGATGTTTCGGATTTCCGGGAACTCTTTGAGAATGGGCATCTTCCCCTCGTCAGGCGGGACGGCAGCATCGGCTATACGGATCTTCCCAGGATACCGGAAAGGAACGTTAAAGGCATCCTTAAGGACGGGACGCTGTCGGAGCGTATCAGAAAACAGGCAAAGAATGACACGTGGCAGTGCCTCGCTGCGGAGCTGCCTCAGGCTGTTTTTGAAGATGATAAGGAAGATGAATCGTTTTTCCCGATGTGTGTTTTCTGCTTTTCCGAATCGGAGATGAAAGTCCTTCTTCCGGTGCTGTGCCGCAGGCTCCCCGGGGAGGGCGATGTGTACGCTCTGGACGAGATCGCACAGCTTATACTGTCACGGTCCCCAAAGCCCTCCATGATCCTCGTGAGGGACACTGAGACACAGCATCTCCTGGCGGACTTCTGCAGAGAATGCGGCATCATCCTTTCCATCGGCGCGGATACATATGTCATCGACGATTTCTTCGTCTCCTGTATCGGGAGCGATTTCATGGAAGAAATGGAATATTATCCCTATGATGATGACGAAGACTTCGAATATGACGATAACCACTATTCCATCATAGCTGAGGATCTCTACAGAGCTCTCCCACGGGTTTCCGACGAAGACATCCTCCTGCTTCCTGATGATGTGAAGGACACGCTCCTGATGATGATGGAACAGGATCCTTCATTCCCCCGCGGTCTTAAAAAGAGGCTCTCGAAACTGATCAAAGGCTGAAACAAAATGAGGCGGAGAGTTCCTTTTCGGCTGAAAAGGGCACCCGCCTCTTTCTTTTATAAAACGAATCGATTCTTTAAACATATTATATAAGGCAAAAGTTCATTTTATGGCTGTTTTGTATTGACTCGTGCATCCCGCTGAAGTATAATCTTTCTAATATCAGGAGGGAAGGAACATGACAACAGCATCTTCCGCAGTAATCAGTCTCAGACGCACTGCAGAAAGCAGTCTTCTTTCCCGCGCATACTTTTTCTTTGCCGGCCTGTTCGCGGGCTTTTATTATTATCTCTATTATTATTTCTTTATGAGATGATCGAGGCTAACGACCGGTAAAGGATGATACTTAAAACGATCC
>CADBPP010000066.1 GCA_902796565.1 uncultured Eubacteriales bacterium
ACAGGGTCCTTTCCGAAGCTCTCCGAGCAGGGCACATCCTCATATCTCACGGGCCAGCTCTCCGGGAGCTTTCCCGAAGGATTGACTTTACCGAACAGAAGGTCATAAACAGCCTTTCCTCCGTTCTGCCCCGGAAGGTACATGTTGAGGATCGCGTCCACCCTGTCCAGGAAAGGAAGCTCCACAGGAGAGCCCCCGAAAAGGATCACGACGATCCTGCGGCCGCTCTCACAGAGCTCGCTGAGCTCAGCGAGCTGCTTTTCCGGAAGCCTCATGTGTTCCCTGTCGTATCCTTCCGATTCATACTCGTCTGTGAGGCCAGCGAAGTACACTACCGTGTCGCATTCTTCGAAGGGCACCGATTCGACACCGTTCTTTTCAAAGGCATCCCTGGGCGTGGTGACCCGGGTGGGATTGATCATGGAGCTTCCGGCGCCCTGGTAACGCATCACGGAGTACAGCTCCCCAGCGATACAGAGCTTCTCATTCCCGCTGAGGGGCAGCACTCCGTCGTTTTTCATGAGCACCGCGCAGTCGGAAGCGATCTGAGATGCCAGTTCGTGATGGGCTTCCCAGTCCACGGGGGCGGGGTCTGAGTTCACCGCGTACTTATCCACCCACTTAAGGATCCTGAGGCACGAGCGGTCCAGGTCCTCCATGGAAAGGCTCCCGTCACTTATCCCGTCCAGGATCGCTCTGCGGCAAACGGCGGTGTCCCCGGGCATCTCCAGGTCCATACCTGCCTTAAGGCTTTTTACCCGGTCCTTCACAGCGCCCCAGTCGCTCATGACCACGCCGTCGAAGCCCCATTCGTTCCTCAGGACATCCGTAAGGAGCCAACCGTTCTCTGAACAGTGGACACCGTTTATCTGATTGTAGGCGCACATCACTGTGGCGGGTCTCGCGTGCCTGACGATATACTCAAAAGCCTTAAGATACAGCTTTCTCATGGTGTTCTCCGAAGCGACGGAATTTCCCATAAGGCGGAAGTTCTCACTGTTGTTGAGAGCAAAATGCTTTACCGAGACTCCCACTCCCCTGCTCTGCACTCCCTCTACCATGGCGGCGCCAAGGACTCCGGAGAGAAGGGGATCCTCGCTGAAATATTCGAAGTTTCGCCCGCACAAGGGATCGCGCTTTATGTTCACACCGGGACCGAGGAGGGTATTGACTCCGTAATAACGGCATTCCTCGGCGATGGCCTCCCCCATTCTTCTGAGATTGTCCGGATTGAAGCCCGCAGCGGTGCATGCGGCCGTGGGGAATGAAGTGGCGGGAGCCGAACCGCCCACCCCGTTATCCGCTCCTCCCGACTGCTTACGGAGCCCGTGGGGGCCGTCCGCCATGCTCAGGGAGGGAACTCCGAGGGATGGTATCGGATTGGTGTACATGAAGTCGGTCCCCGATACCAGGGCAGCCTTCTCCTCGACGCTCATCTGTGAGAGCACTTTTTCTATATCCATATCTGTTCTCCTTTTCCGGGGATGTGTTTTGAGCTTATCTTATCCTCCTCAGGTCTCGGGCTCATGCCGTTTTACGTTAAGTATCACTACGGAAGAAAATATCATCGCTATCCCGATAAGGGACAAAACGCTCAGGGGTTCCGAAAAGACCGCTGAACCGATGACAGTCGCCACCATCGGTTCCACCGTAGCGAGGATCCCTGCCCGGCCCGCTTCCACTGTCTCAAGGCCCAGTGTATAGGAAAGAAAGGGGATGACCGCGGTGATAAGGGCTGTGAGGACACAGAGGACCGCCAGCGGAAGAGCCGCCGGGGCCGCAGAGAACTTCGATATCATGTCCGCCAGAGAGCATATGGCAAGAGCTCCCGCGGAAGCGAAAAGGAACGTATATGCCGTTACGGTGTACGATGAATACCTCCTGAGGGCTATCGTACCAAGGATACTGTACAGAGCGTAACCGATCCCGGAGCCGAGGCCGATGAGAACGCCCCCGAGGCTGACTCCCGTGGCGGAAAATCCGCATACGAGAACGCAGCCGCAGAAAGCCAGGGCCAGAGCCGCCAGCTTCATGCCGTTCATCCTTTCACTGAAGAAAACGGCGGACATCAGCATTATCCAGATCGGAGACGTGTACAGAAGGATCGCGGCGGCAGAGAGGCTCATCATGCTGATCGCGGTGAAGTAGCATACCGTGAACATAAGGACACTTCCGATACCGAGCCCCAGGAAAAGAGGTATGTCCCTAAGGGATATCCGAAAGCCCCTGCGGTCGGTGATCAGGAATATCCCGCAGAAGCCCGCGGCCGCCAGGGTGACTCTGATCGCCACGATCTGTATAGAAGAAAAGCCGTAGCCGGCGAGCCTTCTCACGAAGATGCCCATGCTCCCCCAGAAGATCCCGGCGAGGATTATAAGAGCTTCTCCCTTACCCATTTTCAGTTCTGATTTCATGTTAAATCTCCTTATGCTCATTCGAGCAGGCATTCCGGCCTGTGGGCGAAGAATATCCTTTTGGCCCCGCGGCTGGTGATATTTTCCCAGTCCCTTTTCAGAGGCTCGTTCTCACCGTATGCCTCGATATATTCCCTGGGTTCGAGATCCCCCGCGAAGCAGTCCCCGTCATCCAGTATCAGTGCAACGCTGTCAGGGCTGTGGCTGGGTGTATGTACGATCTCTCCACGGATATCCATATCGCGAAGGAATTTCCTGCTCCCTTCGCAGGAGATCACTATGGCCTCCGATTCATCTACGGGAGTGAAAGGGATTCCGTCCCGCAGGAAGATGGGATCCGAATAATGGACGCTGTCCTTCTGCACGTCCATCAGGAGCAGCTTCACTCCCAGCTGTGTCAGTTCCGGGATCAGCCCCATATGGTCCGGGTGGAAGTGGGTAGCCAGAACAAAGGCGATATCGCTGACTCGTATGCCAGCTTTTTTTATCGCCTTGCAGAACATGCCGAAGGTCCCTGCGTAATCCGTATCCACCAGAAGAGCTCCCCGGTTCCCGGGGATATAGAATGTATTCGTATTTCCGTATTTTAGCCTTTCCGCCATCGTGCCTCCGATAGAGTCTTTCTCCATGGCCCTGCGGGGTCATTTCCGGATCTCCCTTCCTAAAAAGTCCTCGAGGTCCGACGGCTTCCTTCCCAGAAGGGAACCCAGCTGCGCGGGACTCCCCATAAAGCCATGCCTCTGGTAATGGGAGAACATGGTAAGCAGCGTATCGGTATAATATGCGCTCCTGCCCTGACGGCTCATCTGCTCCGCGAACACTTCATCCGGGATGAACCTTGACACGATTCTCCTGCCGGTAACTTTTTCAAAGGCACTCAGGATGTCTTTTTCAGAAAGGTTCTGGGGACCGCACAGTTCATAAGTGCCATAATCATATCCGCTGCCGGTCAGCACGAGGGCGGCGGCCTCAGCCACGTCGTCAAGATCCACCAGGTTCATCCTGACGTCTTCACCGGAAAAGAATCTCTGCATGAGCACGCCTTCAGCCAGGACCATTTCCTTAGCGTTCAGAAGGTTCTGCATCAGCGCCGCAGGCTGCAGGATCACATAGGGGAGCTCCCCCCGGGCTATAACAGTCTCTACCCTGTGCTTCTTTTCATGATGGGGCAGCTCACTTAAGAGCGAATGGAGCACGGAATGATAAACGAACCTGCACGCTCCCGCTCTGACGGCAGCTGAGTAAACATTCTCACCTGCTTCATATTCAAACTCATTCGCCGTGGAGCATATGTGGTAGACTGCATCAACGCCATCCATTGCCCTGCATACGTCACCGGGCCGGAGCATGTCGCCGGCTATGGCTTCATCCGCGCCGCATTCCTTCAGCGCCTTAAACTGGTCTTCCCTGTGTGCGAACGCACGGATGAACACCCGGGGATCCTTACGCCTCAATGCATTG
>CADBPP010000067.1 GCA_902796565.1 uncultured Eubacteriales bacterium
GAGATCACCACGGACATCATCGACCATATGGCGCAGCAGCACAACATCCATGTCGGGCGCACCACGGCCGACCAGATCAAGTTCGCGGTGGGATCAGTTTTGCCCGAGCTCCCTGCGGACGAGGTCCCGGACCCCATTCCCGTGACTGGTCGGAACATCCTCACAGGGCTTCCGCTTGAGGCCTCCATCGACTACAAGGAGATCGCGATGTGCATCGACAAGACCGTCGTCAAGATTGAGAGCGAAATCCTGAAGGTCCTCCAGAGGACTCCTCCGGAACTGTATTCGAACATCGTCAAGAACGGCGTCTGGCTTGCCGGCGGCGGGTCGCTTCTCCGTGGTATCGCGAAGCGGTTCGGCGACAAAGTCAACATCCCGTTCCACGTTGCGGAAGACCCCCTCAAGGCCGTTGCACGCGGCACCTGCCTCGCTCTCTCCGGTATAGATCGTTATCCTTTCCTGATGAAATAGACTTATGAGTGACATGGACGAAAGATATGTGGCTGCGGTCGACCTGGGGAGTTCGACCGTGCGGCTCTGCGTCGCCAGCATACGGGGCGACGAGGTGGAAGTGGTACATTACGGAGAAAGGAAATCGGCGGGCATTCGCGCCAGCCTGGTATTCAATCCCAAGCTGACTTCTTCGGTTGTCGGGGATCTCGTCCGGGAGGCCGAGGTGGCCCTGATGGTCCGCATCTCCCAGGTGGTCGTCGGCCTGCCACGCAAGGACGTAGTTCAGCTTACTGCGTCGATGAAGATGAGTCGTTCTGAACCGAACGAGTATATCTCCCGCGAGGAGCTTCGGGACCTCAGGGCGCTCGCGCTGGATACCTATCCGCTGCCGGATCCCCAGAAGCAGGGCATCTACAGTGTCGTAGCACAATCCTTCGAGATCGAAGAGGGAATGACGCTGCGGGAGAGGGAAGTGGTCGGGACCTTGAGCTCGACCCTGGAGGGTAGGTTCAAGGTCTTCGTCGGAAGGAGACAGGGTATAACTGCCCTGGACAAGATCTTCAACGGTCTGGAAATCGCTGTCTCGAAGCAATACTTCCTGCCCGAGGCGGTTTCTCGTGCCGTGCTCAATGACGTGGAGCGGAACGGAGGGGTCGCGCTTGTGGACGTCGGCGGGGGAGTCACCTCCGTATCCATCTACCAGGGAGGCATCCTTCGCCACTATGCGTCGATTCCTTTCGGCGGGGAGGCGGTCACGGGGGACATCGAGACCGAATGTGCCATCCCGGCTGACCTGGCGGAGAAGATAAAAGTACGCTTCGGTGCATGTCAGCCGGACAAGCTCGGCGGACTCAGTGAGAAGGTCCTTCAGATCCGCCTCACGGATCCCTACATGGAGATTCCCGTCAAATACATTTCGGAAATTGTGGACTGCCGCTGCCGGGAGATTGTGGAAGCGGTCCTCTACTACATAGAAGAGAGCGGTTTTGCAAACTCCCTGCGTAGTGGTATCGTCGTCACGGGAGGAGGCGCCGAACTGATGAACTTCGTCTCCCTGTTCAAGGATATGTCGGGTTACAAGGTCAGGACCGGATGTCCCAGACGCCTGTTTTCTTCGGCGGTCGGGAAGGATGTGTTCTCCCCGTCGGCGGCCACCGTGGCGGGGATGATTCTCTGTGCGAACGATGACGCACTCCTGGACTGCGCGACCGAGGCTCCCTCTCCCGAAAAAGAACCGGAGATGGTCGAAGTGGAAGTCACCGAAAAGGTCCAGCCCAGGGATGACGGCCTGCTATTCTCTCCGGACGAGTTCGGGGAGAAGACCGAAAAACCGAAGACAAAAGAAACCACGAGGACGGTCAAGGTTCCCGTGACGGGAACAACTGAACAAACCGAGCGGACCGGACTGCTCAAACTGGTCTGGAGCACGCTGGGGGAGGCGGCGCTGAAGGTGTATGATTTCATCAATGAAGGGGAGGACAGACGATGAGGCGGCAGACGGGGATGAGAATCCGAAGGCGCTCCAACGGGACGCTTAAAACCATGCCTGTAAGGCCCTGGAAGGCCGGTTGAAACTTTTTATTACGACAGACGTATTTATATGCACACATTTCCTGATAACACAATCCAACACAACAAGAAGATGAAGATTCTCGGAATCCTGTTTCTAATCGTTTTGCTGATAATCGTCTCCAAAATGATTTGGGTCGCTGTCATGACAAGGCATATCGGTACGTTCGAGTCGGAGCGGACCGACATCCTCCGCCGGCGCAGCTATCTCCTGGAGAAAGTTGTGGTCGAGCCGGAGGCGCTGGTCAGTTCGATGCCCTCCGCTGTCGGGCCCCATTTCCAGGGGGAGTGGGCCATCTACTCTACATCCATGCTCTCGGCGGCACTGGTGAACATTGCTAAGCTCTATCCGGAGACCCGGGAAGAGGCTGTGGAGAAGATTGACAGCCTGATTAAGATCACCATGTCGCCCGAACTGCGCCGGTATGACGCCTCGGAGTGGGGGGAGGATCCTCTTGAAAGCCTTGACAGTAATAAAAGTCATATCTCCTACCTCAGCCTACTGGCATGGATGATCAGCGGGTACAAGGCTATTGGCGGGGACGGAAGGTATGACGACCTTTTCGACTCCCTCTGTGAGACGATGGCGAGAAGGATTACGGGCTCGACGGACCTCAACCTTCAGACCTTCCCCGGGACATACATCTATGTTCCGGACATGCTCGTGGCCATCGTCGCGCTGGCGAACTACGCACATCTGAACGGAGGCAGGTACCGGAACGTCGTGGACCTCTGGCTGGCGAACATGCAGGCGAACCACATGGACCCGGAAACCGGCCTCATCATGTCCCTGGTCCCCGACGGGGAGACTTGGGTGGGAAACCAGCCCGTTCTCGGTTCCTACTCGGCCCTAAGCGTCTACTACCTGACCTTCGTGGACGAGGCGTTCGCTAGGGAGCAGTACGGGCTCCTGAAGAAGGCTTTCTTTAAGAAGAGACCGTTCTCGGGTTTCAGGGAGCTGGTCAAAGGGACGAAGGGGCCCATCCTGCTGATGGACTCCGGTCCCGTTATCTTCGGCCTGAGTCCCACGGGGACTGCGTTCGGCATCGGCGGGGCCACATATTGCAAGGATACAAAAACAAGAAAACGGTTTCTCCGGACAGGGGAGTGGGCAGGATTCACGGTCTCGTCGAGGAGCTCCCGCCACTACCTCCTTGCAGACTACGTCCCAGTAGGCGAGGCCATCACCCTGGCCATGCGTACAGCGGTTCCTTGGTATGAGGAAGGTAATTGAAAAACCACTATGCAGGCCCTTGTAAGGGCGATTGAAACTTTTCCGCTTGGCGGGCGTATATAATAGCACACACTTCTCAAACATAACACTACAAAACACCACTGTTCATGAAGATCTTTCACTTGACTTTCAACAAGGAAGCCGACGGGGACTGGTACATCGATTTCCCCGGATATCCCTTCGCCCACCACAACCTCATGATGGTCGCGGGTGCTGACCGCCTGTGTGCCTACGTGGCGCAGATGGAAGGTCATCCCAAGAAGGCCGTTGTCGATGTCACCCTAGACGACAACCGCATCGAGGGCAGGGAACCGGTCGTTGTGATGGACCGCTTCCAGAAGGGGTATGGTGCTTCCTACAAGTGCCATGACGCCAACGGCGTAACCCCGGTCGTTGACCTGGAGGGCAGGCTCTTTGAAATACCCACGGCCTGGCTCTGCCCGGTGACGCTCCTTGTCCTGTTCCGCTACCCGAAGCGGATTAACCTCTATATCCCGGAGGACGAAACGAAGTGAGTTCGCTGACCATCATACCCGATGTCCACGGACGCCCGTTCTGGCGCGATGCAGTTCACACCCGTCCGGACGACGATTTCATCTTCCTCGGAGACTATCTCGACCCTTATCCGGACGAGGGGGTCTCCAGGGAGGATGCCTTCGCCGGCCTGCTAGATATCATCGAATTCAAGAAGCGGAATCCGGACAGGGTAACGCTCCTTTGGGGCAACCATGACCTTCACTACCTGTATCCCGAGATGATGGGAAGCCGCTACGATTTCAAAAACGCTGAACGGAATGCCCGTCTCTTCAGTGTCAACCAGCCCCTCTTCAAAATGGCATACGAGACCGTCGCCGGAGGAAAGCGCTTCATGTTCTCCCATGCGGGGGTGGGAATGGGTTGGATCCGGCAATCTTTTCCCGGACTGGGGGCGGAGGAACTGACGGCGGATCTGTTCAACGACCTCGACGGCTATCCGAGTTTCATGGAAGCGCTCAGGGCCGTCTCCAGCTACCGCTGGGGAGACAAACCTTGGGGAAGCATAGTATGGGCAGACGTGCAGGAACAGGGATATGAAGAGAACCAGCTGCCGGGCGTAGTCCAGGTATTCGGTCATACCCTGATTGCGAAGCCCTTCAACTTCGACAACAGGGTCTACTGTCTGGACTGCCGCAGATGCTTCCGCCTGGATTATCATGACGGACTGATTTATGACCTGTCGGACGGAGCCCCGGTTTCTGCAATCAGTCCCTCCGACGAAGATACACTTCGCTGAAAAGCGCCACTTTTGCACCCGAAAACAACAGAATCATACCCATGACCAGATTGTCATACGCATTCCTTTGCGCCCTCACGGCACTTACCTTCTTCTCCTGCGGTCACCGCGAGTGTAGGAAATCCATACAGGCTCCGGACCCGACCGTTGTCGTGACCGAAGCAGACCTTGCAACCTTGTCTTTCTTCAAGGATGAAAACGCTTCCCTGGAACCTGTCCGGCTCTGCAATGCCGGGCCGGCCAGTCAGGAAGGGATTGAATCGGCATTCCCGGATTACACGGACGACTTCTTCAAGGAAGCCACTCCGGAAAGGGATGCGTTCTACGTCCCGGATGCTGATATCCGGAAAGACGATCTGGTTCAGACGGTCCAGCTACGTTACAACTATGTGGCCCTGTTCAACAGGGTGATTCATTCCTACGAGTGGTTCCAGCGCATGTCCACCGGGATAGACGAGGAGGAGAGTCCCATCACCAAGAAGGATACCCTGGAATGGATCCGTTCCGTCCGTCCGAATGTGTCCGCTTCGGTGATAAAGGCGGTCCTCCCTGATGCCGAAGCACTGGCTAGGGCGGAAAGGCTCATGAAGGCCTACGACAGATTCGACGGGGACGACAGCGAAGACTCTCCGTTCAGCAGGGCGATCAACAGCTACACGGAAGCGCTGTCGGAACTCCCGGATTTGGTCAGCAAGGAAGAAACCGACCGTTTCGCGGATCAGTTCTGGGACTGGTATGACAAGAAGGCCGTTGTCCCGGAGATAGACACCCTGGTCATGCTGAACATGTTCGACTACAAGGGAGCCAAGCCTTCCGACGAACAACTGGAGAACCTGAAGCATGCGATCGAAGGGGAAAGGGACATCGACCGACGGACCATCCTTGCCCTCGAATATGTGAAGTTCAATGCGTACGACGGCGTAGCCTTGCTAGGCGAGATCCTGGAATCCCGCATTTATACGAAGTATCTGCTCGAGGCGTGGATCTCGTGGCGCGCAAACGTACAGATGGACCATGGCCTCTCCTCGTTCAGCGTCATCGCCAACAACTATTATGACAAGGTCCACTGCATCTGCCTGGACACCATGGTCCGGCATTGCCTCCTGTCGGAAGACAAGAATGCGGCATGCCTCATTGAGAATTTGATCTTCTGCGAGATTGTCCATAGGATGGGCTCGATTGCCGGGAATAGCAGCTTTAATACACTCGGGATGCTCTTGAATAACATGTTCATCCATCCCAGGTTACTCCCTCAGGAAGAGGAATAATTAAACGTACTTTTTTCACAAAACGAACATAGGTTTCGTTTTTAATCCATACCTTTGCATCAGATAACCACAGAACTATGCCAGTCAATAAAGACGCCATGGCCCGATACCGGATCATTGACCGGATGCTGGCCGACCCTCATAAGGATTACACCACCAAGGATATCGAGAAGGCTGTCGCCCGCGAATGTCCCAAGGTGACGACGCGGATGATCCAGAAGGACATCAAGGCGCTGGAGGAGGCTCCCTTCGATAAGAAGATGCTCCGCGGGAAGGGCGGGCGGGGGACTGTCCGTTACGAGGATCAGTCCACTCCCTTGTTCTACCAGGAGCTTACCTCCGACGAGGAAGACATTCTCCGTGAAGCCCTTGGCAGCCTTGGTCAGTTCGAGGGCCTCGAGAACTTCAAGTGGCTGGAAAACCTCAAGAAGAGGCTGGACATTCCCGGGGGAAAGAAGGAGCGCCCCGTCATCTCCTTCGCCAGGAACGACATCCTGCAGATCCCTGAGAATCTCCTGGGATACCTGTATTCCGCCATTTCCAGGCGGAAGGTAATCCGGTTCGGCTACCGCCGCTTCCAGAATGTCGGACAGCCCTACTCCCAGGTGACTGTCTATCCATACCAGCTTCGTCAATACAACAACCGCTGGTTCCTCCTCTGCAATCCCATTGGGAACGAAGAGCACCCTTTCGAGCCCGAGTCAATCTACACTTATGCCTTGGACCGCATGGATGGGAAGGTTGAATACGTCGAGGAGATGCCTTTTATCGATACCCCCGTCGATATCGACGCCCGGTTCGACGAGATTATCGGAGTGACCTACCAAAACGTGAAACAAGAGGACATCTATTTCGCAGTGAAGCCGGAGGCCGTGGGGTACGTTCTCACAAAATACCTTCATCCCTCCCAGGATGAGCTCAATCCCGAGGCAGAGAAGGAGTACAAAGCCAGGTATCCTAGCCTGAAGGATTGCAAGTTTTTCGTTATCAACTGCAGACCTAACGTGGAGTTGTACTCGCTCTTCGCGTCCTACCGCGATTCAGTTATCATCGTCGACCCTACCGAGGTACGGGCGACGATGAGGGGACTTCTCCTGTATACACTTAAAAACTATGACGAACTAGATTAGTTATAAAAAGGTCTGTACTGTGCATTATTATGCTTCATGATAGAC
>CADBPP010000068.1 GCA_902796565.1 uncultured Eubacteriales bacterium
GGTGCCGCAGAACAGGACTCCGCGGTCAAAGTGTCCCGCCGCGACTTCCTCTCCGACTTTCGTGGCGACATGGGCATAGATCACATCTTCGCTGCCGAAATCCGTCACTTCGTGGCCGAGTCCCTTCATATAAGTAATCAGTTCCTGCTTGTAAGCCTCCGCGTTCGGGTCACATCCAACTGCAATCTTCATAATGTAACGCTCCTTTCTTTTTGTTTGCCTTGCCCCCTTTGTTCATGCGCAGTATTTTCTTTCCTTGCATGCAGCGGCGCACAGGCGAACCCGGGGCAATGCAGAAAAGTAACGTATGTCTTACAGAGAAATGGTCTCTCCGTCATCAGGGACAAAAATATTACCCCGGTAAAACTCCCTGGCTTCCGCTGTATAAAGCTCTTTGCGGTTTGGGAAGGTGGTAATATCCTCCGTGTGCCAAAGCACGAGATTTTTGACGTTAAAGCGGTCGGCGTTTTTGGCTGCGTCCATGGCGGTGCTGTGATGGTAGCGGTAAGGGGTGTGGATATCCCGTTCACTGTACAGGCAATATGCTTCGGACAAAAGCCAGTCCGCATCTTGGCAGAGATCTCCGCAGGTCTCGGACAGGGGCTCATCACCGAGAAAAACGATCCTGGTATCTTCCCACTGCAGGTGGTAGCCGAACTGCTTTGCTTTTGTGGAATGAATATCAAAGAAGATGAAATGACATCCCCATATATCTCGGGATTCATGATCCTTTACTTCATCGAAGAAGATGCGGTTTCCGAGGAAAGCAGTCTCTGCAGGCTGCAGAATATCTCTTACGACACTTTCAAGCTTTTTCAGCACCACATCATGACCATAGAGATGGAAATCTCCTTCATACAGTCCGAGCCGCATGTTGTGAGCAATCATCCGCACCACATACACCATTCCGAGAAAATGATCCGTATGCTCGTGGGAGAGAAATGCCCCGCGGAGCCTGGTCCATTCGATGCCAAAATGCTCAAACTGCCGGAGTATGTCGATCCCGCCCATACCGTCTGTCAGGAAATAGTCCGTACCATTGTCCAGGACAAAAGCCGTGTTGTAATAATGGGTCACGATAGCGATACCGGTGCCGAGTACATGCAGTTTTTTCTTCACGGGTCACAAACCTTTCGGACAGTTTTACAGTACACCGGGATAGTCTTTGAAATCACCCTTTTTCCAGGTGCCTGCCAGCATTTTTTCCATAACGGCGTTGCAAAGCGCGGCGAATTCCGGCTCTACAATGTTCATATCCGCAAGGATCAGCTCAAGGTTATTGTTGTCCTTGTCGAATCTCTTTTCAAGTATATCACGCATGATCGTGGAGCGGATCGACCAGTCGGGATTCTCGGGATCCGGTTCCCACTGAGGTGCATCACCGTTTCCAGCCGCCCATCCTCTTTCGATGGAAGCAGCTCTTTCAGGCTGATCATAGGCAGACCATCCACGCATGGGAAGGATGAAGGCAGTAGGGCCCTTGGTCGAATTCAGTTTTTCCGCAAAATATTCAGAAAGCTCCCGGATCTCATCAAGGGTGGGGTACATTATGGTGACACCGGCATTATGAATGTACGGAAGACCGGTGTCTTTCCAGGTGCGTCTCTTTCCGGTTTTATAGTCCTCCAGATATTCTGCTTTCATATTGGCAATAGGATTGTACGCAGCCTGGTCGCATCCGCCCGGGGTAACGATCTGCGGAATGCCCATATCCGAAGCAGCTGTGACCCGCTCCCCGCCCCAGGTCTTGGGGATCCCATATACACTGTCATACATATTGTTGGTCAGTTCGCCGGTCGTCAGGTCAATGATGGCAGTGATCATACCGGACCGGATCAGATCTTCCATGGTCGCTCCGGTACCGACCTGGTGGATGATGATAGTATCCCATCCGCGTTCATTCCAGTACGCGCTGCAGGCATTTACAGTCATGGTCGTCGTGCCGTAAGCCGTAATAGCCATAAGGGGCTTATCCTCCGGGCTTTGGATCTCACCGACCTTTGCCATGGCGACAATGGCTGACGCCGCATTGGCGACCATTTTCCTGGTAACGGTATTGACGCCCTGCTCCGCAGTCGGATTCATGATATAGATATCCTTGTTGCCAAGCCACTGGCTGACATCGCTGGAAGCCATGTCGGTCATCATGATCTTCGGAACGCCGAAGGGAAGGGCGCGCATAAGGTAAGTGACAGTAGTGGTCCCCATGGATCCGGCCCAGGAAATGATACCGTCGACTTCACCGGCATTGTACATTTCCATGATCTTTTTGGCACCGGCAGTTCCTACGGTCTCGATGGCGGTAGAACGGGGCTGTGTGAAGACTTCCTCCTGTTTTACTCCGATCGTATCCAGGGAATCCTGAAGGGAAATATCCGGCCAGGTGCAGATCTTTCCGCAGCCAACGTTCATGACTTTCACGTCACCGCCTGCTGCAGTGACCTGATCCGCGAGAAACTTCAGCTCTGTATATTTTGTATCGCACATTCCGGCAACGATGATCCGGGGTTTTCTTTCTGCCATGAGAGGCTCCTCCATTTTTTGCGTATACAGTTGATGTGGATCTCATTTTGTAATTGCTTTATATTCCTTGGTTGCCGCAACGATCGCCTTTTCGATCGGAATCCGTTCCGCGGCACTTCCGCCGATAAAACCATGCGCATCTGTGTTCCGTACGACATACTGCGCTTCTTCGGGGCCTTTCATGGGCCCGCCGTGGGCAAAAAGAATGATGTCCGGATTTACCGCCCTTGCAGCATCAAAGATCTGCTGGCTGATCTCTGTGGCTTCCTCCAGCGTGACCTTGGATTTGGCCCCCTTAAGACCGCCTACAGTGGAACCGACATGGGAGGAGATGGCCGGGCACCCTACTTCCGCCAGGATCCTGGCTTCATCGGGTGTGAAGGCATACTCGAGTGCAAACATGTTCATGCGGTGTGCTTCGGCGATCATGTCTACTTCCTTATCCCAGCCCATATCGATCTGCGCCATTTGTTCCATGATCTCGGATCCGTAGATATTCATCATAAAGGGGTTGATACCGGAAACGCCGGCTTCCCAGAGCTCTTTAAGGATCTTCTTATGAGGCAGGAGGGGATTGGTAGCGCCTACCTGCGCCAGGATCGGGGCATCGCTGATGTTGGCGACGACTTCCGGTGCGAGATCCAGAATGATCCTGTTAATGTCACTGTAGGGCATCATGGGGGAGAGGGACCCCTGTCCTTTCATGCGCCAGTAACTGGTGGCGGACAAACAGATCAGGTCCGCACCGCCCTTTTCCTGAAGTTTTGCAGTCAGACCGCATCCGCAGTTGGGCATGAAAAGCACCTGCCCTTCGTCGATCTTTTTGCGGAGCATTGCGATTACTTCTGCTTCATTCATACGTTTTGCCATATTTCTCTGGTCCTCCTTTAATGTGTTGGTATGTGAAATAATAACTATGTGTTCCTATATGTCTTCTGATCGCCGGATGGCGGCCGGAATGATCGGGTCAGTTGATTCCGTATTTCTGACAGAAGCTGTCCGCGTTAAAGGAAAGGACACCCAGGATATCGCTTTCTTCCAGGACGTCATGATCCTGCCGGCATTTCAGAAACTGTCGGATAACGGCCGCTGTATCTTTCTGGGAATAAAAGGGATAATCGGAGCCGAATAGGAGTTTTTCTGTTGTTCCGCACCATGTTTTAACAGTGGAAAGAAGATCACGGAATATTCTCCACTCCCCTCCCGGGATCCGCCCGAAATTGGTGCTGATGTCCGCATAGACGTGAGGGTGTTTGCGAAGTATCGTTGCTGTCGTCCGATAGTCGATCCTTCCTGCATGTCCCATGATGATGGGAAGATTGGGGTAAAGGCAGGCAACAGTATCTATGCGGGCCGGCTCGCCATAACAGTCCCGGATCCCTTTGAGTCCGATGCCTCCTGTGTGGAAGAGTACAGGAGCCTGATGCTCTTCAAGAAAGGCATAGATCGGAAAGAGTCTCTCGTCATCTGGATAAAAGCACTGGATATTCGGGTGAAGCTTGAGACCATGGAAAGAAGGTGCAGCCAGATATTTTTCCAGGTATTCCAGCGCATTTTCCTCAAATGGATTCAGCGTACAGAAAGCCGTGAGCCTTCCCCCGCTTTCCATGACAAGCCGATGTATGTATTCGTGCTGTCCGCGCAGGTCTTCATTACGGACAGAAGCTCCGAAGGCAAGGGCAAGAACGATGCTGCGGTCTATGCCGGCCTGATCCATGGAACAAAGGATCTCCTTTAGTGTCATGCGGATCTCCTGTCCGGCCTCTTTTTTGGAGCGGAAATAATCAGCCATATAAGATGGAGAGATGTCGGCTGGCCAGAGATGTGTATGGACGTCGATCATAGCGGCTCCTTTGTCCGGTATATTCAGTGCTTAATGTTTCCACATATATTCCGCGGCTTTAAGCTCCTCACAGTCCTTTACGGCCTCTTCCAGCGGAATCTCATGCATCTTTGCGTCGATGGCGGCATACATGGCGCGGATCCCGGATGCCGGTCCCATAGGATGCCCCTGAATGGCCCCTCCCGGTGCCAGCATGATATCGTTTCCGAGGTCAGTCATCAGCTGATGTACCATACCGGGATTGACGCCGCCTCCGAGAGAGGGGAGGGAAGGCTTCATATCATAGAATGGCAGGCGAAGCATACCGGCGGTCTTAAGGTATTTGCTCCTTTTGACGGGATATCCGCCATAAGGGGTATTGATCATGACAATGTCAGCACCTGTCATGCGGGGGAGCTTTCCAAGGGCCAGATCGGAGGAGATTCCGGAATGATCTCCTTCATAATAGGGACCTGCTCCCGCATAGTGCCCAAGGATGGGAACATGGGCTGCTTTGCGGACCATCTGGAGGGCACCCCAGCCGACGCTCGCGAAATTAACCATCAGCATTCGGGCACCTGCTTCTTCCGCACGTTTTACATTATCCAGGAGATTCCCTATGTGATCCGTGATATTAGGAACGTACAGGGTGCGCTTCCCTGTTCTCTCAAAGGCGGCGTCGGAAGCCCTGTTGTAAGCACGGACCCTCTCTTCCAGGGGACAGAAGGAAGGATTTCCGAGCAGCTCGTCATCCTTAATGAAGTCCACACCGCCGAGAGCCGTCCGGTAGAAGATGTCGGCGCCCTCGTCCGGGGAAAAGCCGATACAGGGTTTGATCATGTTCAACAGAAGAGGACGGTCTTTTATTCCGGTAAGCTCCCGGAGTCCTTCGATCCCGAAAGCAGGACCTGGATACATGTCTGCAAGCGACTTCGGAATGAAAAGCTCCAGAAGCTTGGCTCGTACAGAAGTGGAGGCATCATTGCCCAGAAGGGTCGTGATCATAAGCGGAAGACGATCGTCAAAATTGATGATCGGATAGGCGATCTTGAAAAGATAAGCGGAAAGGGAGCAGTCTCCCCCTGAAGACAGGCCTTCCCCCTGCGTTTCAAGATCGGCCGGGTCAAGATCCAGGATACTGATGATCCTGCCCATATGCTTCTTACGCATGTCGTCCGTGATTCCGGGGACGGGAAGCCATGTGCCGACCGTCTGACCGACGGCCATGTTTTTCGCTTTCTCATAAGGGTCCACTGTGGAAGGAAGCTCAAGGTAATAGGTCGCAGTAACGTAATCATCCTGAACGATCTGTTCACTGCTGGAATAGAGAAGATCTGTTCTCATATGTCTGTCCTTTTGAAAGTCATTTTGCTTATAACTGTTGATACTGTTTTATACATTGTCCCCAATTTGATCAGCCGCGATCATGTTTTTGTGAAATCACAAAATATTGCGGTGTTGGTTTGGACAATGTTATGTTATTATATTGTTATGGGGCAGTCAATTTACAAATGTTTGAGTGGTGGTGTTAATAGTAACAATAATTTGCGATTTGCAACGGAAAATCACAATTTACAGTGAATTCGTCGTCAAGAATGTACAATATTAACACAAAAAATTTGGAAATAATGACTATTTGCGGATATTTTTGTTGATATGAATCACAAACAGGACAGGATGAGGATAAAATGAAGAAAAAAGAACAGAGAATCAACCTGATATTGGAAATGATCCGTGAGCAGCCATCGCTCACGCCCAAAGAACTTGCCAGGGTCCTGGATGTTTCGGAAATGACGATTCGACGGGATCTTTCCTACCTGAAATCCTCAGGAATACTAAGCCAGTCGCTCGGAATGTTTTTTATCGATTCCAAAGGAAAAAGTGTATCGGCTGTAGCCCCCGCAATTTATGATTTCAGGCAGGAGCTTGGAAGAAATACGGAAGTCAAGGAGCGGATCGCCAGAAAAGCGGCGGAGCTGATCATTCCACGGGATATTATCATTCTGGATTCCAGTACGACTGTCAGTATGATGCTGCCGTTCCTTTCTCCGAATATGTCCCTGACAGTCATGTCCAATAATGATTACATTCTCAGCCGCCTTCCCAAAGACGGATCCATCAATTTGATCGCGATCGGCGGCACTTATAACTGCCAGCTTCAGATGTATGAATCAAATGAGGGGATCGCGGAGATCAAATCACATCGGGCCACCAAATATTTCTTCTCCTCATCAGGGGTCCATGAGCATCTGGGGCTTACCTGCTCCTATGCCTTTGAGGTCATGACCAAACGCGCCAGTATTGGATCTTCCGTTATGAAGATATTCCTTTCAGACTCATCCAAGCTTGGCGTGATCAAAAACGCATATTTTGCAAAGCTGACAGAGTGCGATGTGTTCATTACGGACAGCGGTATAACACCGGAATGGAAAAGTGTGATCGAAGGCCTGGGAATTACGTTATATATAGTCTGATATTAAGCGTCAGGATATATATCCTCGCCGCAGTCTGCTTCCTGGGCTACACCCCTTTCCTTCTCAAAAGGAAGGCGGCCAGAGCTCTCAGGGAAGAGGACATCTACCGGACTCCCATGGACCTGACCTTTTCGGAGGTCGAAGGGATCCTGGCGGAACAGAACGGGACCAGCCGCCTGTACCGCTGGGAGGAAGTGCTGCGGGGTGCTGTTACCCCGAAGACCATCTCCATCTATCTGGGAAAGGATCAGGCTCTTATCATTCCGAAGCAGGACTTCGGAGACCGTTTTCTCCAGTGCTATCAGATCATCGCGAGAGGCCTCGGTATGTCCAGGTCCGCTGTACAGAATCCCGATACGCATTGATCCGTTTTTTCAAGGAGGCAGCAGACCCATGCTTGAACGACGCGAAGAGATCCTCTCCCTTCTCAGAACGCA
>CADBPP010000069.1 GCA_902796565.1 uncultured Eubacteriales bacterium
TGACAGCCATCAACGCGGACGTCGTGGATCCGGACGAGGTACTGACGGACAACGTCTACCACTACGACGGGGATGAGAGGGTTTTTGAGCAGGCGGAAGTTTACGATGCAAGGCAGGCGGAGATAGTGAGCGGGAAAAAGCCGTCCCTTTTGCAGAACCTGAAGGAACTGGAAAAGGAGTGCGCGGCAAAGCCCGTCCCGGAAGCACGTGCCGGAAAGGACGAAATGTCGCTGTAGTCCGGTACGAGGAAAGATCTTTTTATTGGATGACAGGAAGGATAATACCAGCACCGCAGACGACAGCTGTGTGCGGACAGGGAAAAAGAAAGGAGGGCCTGCGGATGTATGGCATTTGAGTATTATTACAGCGGCGAAGGGGAGCAGTACGTGTTCTACCGGATCCCCAAGGCCCTGTTTTCAGACGAAACGTACCGGAAAGTTTCGACAGACGCCAAGGTGCTCTACGGCCTTATGCTGGACCGCCTGGCACTCTCGGAGAAGAACGGGTGGCATGACGGGGAGGGGCGGCTCTATATCTACTTTACGCTGGAGGATATAGAGCAGCTCCTTTTTGTCGGGCACCAGAAGGCGGCGCAGCTTCTGAAGGAACTGTCAGACGCGGAGCTGATCCGGAAACAGAGGCAGGGGCTGGGCCGTCCGAACCGGATCTATCTGGGGAGGTTTTCAGAAGTCCCGAAATCATACTTCAAGAAGTATGAAAATCATACTTCTGAAAGTATGAAAATCACACTTCAGGAAGTATGGAAATCATACACTAATAAGACTGATAAGAATAAGACTGAGGAGAATAATATCGATTCGATTCGTTTCAGAAGCGAAGCGAAGGGAAACGGCCGCTTCAGCAGCGGAGAGACTGATCCAAAGAGGGAATCACTGGAGGCTTATTTTGAATCCGTATGCGGCTTCTCTTCTCTGGCCCGGGAATACCCGGAGGCGGAGGAGGAGATCCGTGAAATCCGGGAGCTCCTCCTCGATACCTGCTCAAGCGAAAAGGAGAGGATCCGGATCTGCGGGGAAATGAAGCCGCTCGAAGTCGTAAAAAGCCGCTTCATGGGGCTCCATATCGAACACATCCGGTTTGTGCTCAATGGCCTTATGGAAAATACAACCAGGGTGCGGAGCATGAAGCAGTACCTGCTGGCGGCACTTTATAACGCCCCGCTTACCATGAAGAACAGCAGCAGGGCGAGAACCAATCATGATTTTTACGCGGACGGGAACGGCTGAAAAAAGCCCTTCCCGGGAAAGGAGGAAGGAATTGTGTCGAAACGGGCGAAGGTCATTTCCCTGTGTTCGCAGAAAGGCGGCGTGGGAAAGACGACCACAGCGGAGAATCTGGGAATCGGACTTGCGGGGGAGGGAAAGAAGGTGCTCCTCGTGGACAATGACCCGCAGGCATCGCTCACTGTATCCCTCGGGTGGCCGGAGCCGGAGAGCCTGCCGGCGACGCTTCCGGAACTGATGCAGCGGACGATGGACGCATTTTACGAGAGGGAATACGGGGGTATAAAGGACCTCATGGAGAAGCCGGATATGCGGGAGGGGATCCTCAGCCACCCGGAGGGGGTGGACCTGGTTCCTTCGGACATCTCCCTGGCAGGCATGGAGGTCTCCCTTGTGAACGCGATCAGCCGCGAGACCGTCCTTCGGGAGTGCCTGAGGACCTTGGAGAGGCAGTATGACTATATCCTGATCGACGGCAGTCCGTCACTCGGGATCCTTACGATCAACATGCTCGCGGCGGCGGACGCGGTGATCATACCCGTGCAGCCCCAGTATCTCTCCGTGAAGGGGATGGAGCAGCTGCTTTCCACAATCAGCCGGGTGAAGCGGAGCATCAACCCGCGCCTTACGATCGACGGGATCCTCCTTACGATGGTCGACGGGAGGACGAATTACGCGAAGGAGATCGAGGCCCTCATCCGGGAGACGTACGGGGGGAAGATCCGCATCTATGACTCGAAGATCCCACGCTCGGTGCGGGCGGAGGAGATCAGCGCGGAAGGAAAGAGCATCTTTAAGCATGACCCGAAGGGGAAGGTGGCGGAAGCGTACCGAGCCCTTACGAAAGAGGTGCTGCATGAGGGCGCCCGCAGGAGGAACAGGAGGCAGGAAATGAGCCTGTAAGGTAAGGAATTGAAACCCGGGATGCAGGAAAGTGACCGTTGAGGATTGGTATTAGAATCAGCGAAACAGGAAACATGGAATTGCGTTAAAAAGGAGGACAGGATGAACAGAAGGATGAACGAAAGGATGTACAGGAATTACGAGGACAGGGTCAGGGAAGCGGAGATCAGGAGAATGAAACAGGAGGCACGGGAAAGAGAAGAGGCGGAGAGCGTGCAGGAGATGGAGGACGTGGAGATCTCAGACCTCCTGCTGGATGAGATGAAAGCGCAGATAAGGACCATGTCCGAAACTCTGGAAAAGATGAAGACTCTGATGAGACTTATCGATCTGGACCGGTTCTTCGAGCTGGAGATCAGTATCGGGGATGAAGATGAAGAGGAAGGCGCAGACGGTGTCGCGCTGATCATGGACTGAAGGAGGAAAAGATGAAGAAGAGGCTTGCAGCATATGACAGATGGTTTAAGCGCCTGGCGGCAAAGCATAGAGGGAAGGAGAGACCGGATGGCAGAAAAGCGAA
>CADBPP010000070.1 GCA_902796565.1 uncultured Eubacteriales bacterium
AGCCTCCGTCACCGCCTGGGAGTATGCTCTCGTAAGGCCCGAGGCACCCAGCTTGATGCCTCCGAAGTATCTTATGACGACGGCCATCACGTTGGTGAGGGAGGAATGCTCCAGAGCCGAGAGCATCGGCCTTCCGGCAGTGCCCTGGGGCTCCCCGTCATCCGAGAACTTCTTCGCGGGAGAGCTCCTTCCGATGATCCAGGCATAGCAGTGATGGGTGGCCCTGTAATGCTCCTTGCGTATGGCGGCAAGGATATCCTCCGCCTCCGTCTCAGAGCTCACAGGGATAAGCCTTGTTATGAAGACGGACTTTTTTATCTCCAGCCGGCTCTCCGACGGCTCCCTTACGCTAAGATAGATCTCCATGAGAGAATTATACCAAATGAAGGGATGGAATACAAAAGGTATGTACTCTGTATCGAAAGAATGTTTGCACAGGCGGGACATCATCAGGATTGTCCCGAGAGTATTTTTGTGATACAATCCCTTTGAAGGATATCTTCACGGAGGAACATATGGACAAGATCGAAAAGCTTCAGCAGATCATAGATTCATCGGAATATATAGTATTCTTCGGGGGAGCGGGCGTTTCCACCGAGAGCGGCATCCCCGATTTCCGTTCCCAGGACGGACTGTACAACCTCAAGTACAAATATCCTCCCGAGACCATCATCTCTGCTTCCTTTTTTCATTCGAAGACTGAGGAATTCTACGAGTTCTACAAGGACAAGATGATCTACACCCAGGCAAAGCCCAACGCGGCCCACATAAAGCTGGCCGAACTGGAGGAAGCAGGCAAGGTGAAGGCGGTCATAACCCAGAACATAGACGGCCTGCACCAGATGGCGGGAAGCAAAGCGGTATACGAGCTCCACGGCAGCGTCCTCCGCAATTACTGCACGAAATGCCGTACCTTCTACGATGTGGACTATATCATGACGCATGACGGCGTTCCCCGCTGCGAAAAGTGCGGAGCAGTGATCAAGCCGGACGTGGTGCTCTACGAGGAGAGCCTGGACGAGCGGACCCTCGAGGGCAGTGTGGAACAGATCAGAAGAGCTGACACCATGATCGTGGGAGGGACCAGCCTGAACGTCTACCCCGCCGCGGGACTGCTCCGTTACTTCAAGGGAAAGCACCTGGTGCTCATAAACCGCTCCACCACCCCTTACGACGACTGGGCGGAACTGATAATAAACGAGAACATCGGCGAAGTATTCTCAAAGATCAGGGTGAAATGATGCAGACCGGAGAAAAGTTTTCCGCTCCTCCTCCCCTGAGCTGTCTCGGATGCGGAAAATGCGAGAAGGAATGCGTGGCCAACATACCCATACATCTTTACTTTGAGCTCTTCAATGACGCTCTGAAGGCGGGCGGCGTGAGCTCCGAGATCCGCCGCCGTTTCGATGAGACGGTCTCCTCCGGCGTCAACATGCCGCCGTCGGAATGCGTCGGATGCCGCAAATGCGAAGCCGTATGTCCCGAACACATCCAGATATCCGAGATGAACGGCATACTCGCCATGCTTTTCGAAAAGTAGTCCTTTGACCGTACCGGACAGGTACGGTTTTTTTTGTATTGCGGAATACACCCTATCCGTAAGAAAAAGGCATGTCATGTATGTTTCAACTAAGGATATGTATTGACCAAAAGTACAATTTATGATATGATGCCGGTATTCATACCATTTAATATCGGAAGGAATAATACAAATGACAGCAATCGAAAACAGCCCTGAACTGGATGAACAGGCCATCGAAGACGCCGCCAGGCTCAAGCGATTCAAGGTCCTTTATCCGCTCTACCAGCTGCTATCCGCCATGTCGAAGGCGTTTTCCACTTATGTGACGTACTTCTACACCAATGTTTACAACTTCAGCGTGAACTTCACGGCGGTGATCACCCTGACCTCCAGCATCATCTCCTGGGTCGGAACTCCCGTATTCGCCGCGTTCATCGACGGATTCAGCTTCAAGAACGCCAAGTACTGGCCCTGGATACTGATCGGGAGCTTCATCACCCAGTGCGGCACGATCCTTATCATCTGCCTTCCCGCCATCACGGGAAAGACAGTCGAGCTGATGTATCTCGTATTCGTCATCCGCATCCTGATGACGCTGATAGCACCCATGTCCTCGACGCCCATGTCAGGATGCTTCCCGAAGCTCTCCAAGGACCCCAGGGACCGCCAGTACTTCGGGATGGCCCAGAAAGTCGGCCGTGACGGAGGAAAGACCATCTGGGGCTACATCGTCCCCGCGATACTGATGGCCCTCTCCGGAGGAGGGGAAGATCCCACCATGACCGGCTACGCCCTCACCGCCATCATCTGCTACGGCGCCCACATCGCTGCGATATGGCTCTTCGCCCTGGTCGGACTAAGGGGCTCATACGTTGAAAGAGAAGGTCTTAAGGAGACCAGCGCCAAAAAGAAGAACAAGGTGCCTCTTTCCGCGATGGTAAAGTGTATCTTCGGAAACAGAGCCGTTCTGGGAATGTTCCTCTACTGGGGACTGCACAAGTCATATTATTACATCTACACATCATACGCCACTTACGTGTTCAGGTATGTGTACCAGGATCTGGGCAAGATAGGAACCTTCATGACGGTCTTCAACCTTCTCGCCATCATCGGAGTCATGTTCGGACCTCTGTGGAGCAAGATCTTCAAGGATTCCAAGCGCAGCCTCATAGCGGCGATGGCATCCCACGTCATCCTGCAGGTCCTGATTTTCCTGACCTTCGGCAATCACAACTTCCTTTTGTATCTCGTGCTCTTCGGCGCTTCCAGCTTCTTCATGGGGATGCTTGAGAACTGGACCCTGCCCAACTTCGCCGCGGCGGCGGACTACGGCGCATGGAGGACCGGCGCGAGAATGGACAGCCTCGTCATGGCATGCTACAACCTGAGCATGAACGTGAGCCGGCTTCTCACCACCCTGGTAGCCACCACATTCCTGAATTCCTTCGACTACACGAACTGGCTGAAGGCCTACAAGGACGGCACCGTGGGCATCACCAGCGATGTCACGAACGGTCTCACGAATCTGTTCACACTGGCGCCTGCTGTCATAGCGGCTGTCTCCCTGGTATGCCTCGTCTTCATCTACAATATCAACGATGACAGACTTGCGAAGATCCATGCCGACCTCGACGCAGGAAAGACCATGGCCACATCTGAATACAGGTTCTGACGATTTTCCACAGGGCGTCGACACTGGGAGCCTGTGACGTGGTCAAACACTTTGAAGACGGTCACTTCACAGACTGATCCGGATAAAGCAAAGAATATTTACAGGCTCCGTCTGTTTATCAGGCGGAGCCTTTTGAGTACGATAATACGATTACGACTTCAGGGCAAATAAATCACGGCATTGGGTTTAAATGCCGTGATTTACAAGATCAGTATACGAACTCTCCCTCGAACACCGTCACGGCGTTTCCAGTGAGGTATACCTTCTTTCCTTCAACTCTCGCGAACATATCCCCTCCGGGAAGTTTAACAAGGATGTGCCTGCCTTCGGGGCAGTATCCGAGCCTGACGGAAGCAGCGGCCGCCGCAGCGGCTCCCGTACCGCAGGAAAGGGTCTC
>CADBPP010000071.1 GCA_902796565.1 uncultured Eubacteriales bacterium
TAGAAGATCTCATTGTTGCTCCTGACGCCATATGACATGTCGTATGTGGTGATTTTGTAGATCTTCTTTGAGTCTGTACCGAGGGAAAGATCGATGCCTCCGCGATAAATATCGAAGGTCGGCATGACCTCTCCGGCATCTTCACCCTCGCCGTCTGTGATATCCTTCACTTCGTAATAGATAGCTTCTCCTACGATATCCTTGTTCTCCAGGTAGATCCGGCGGTCTCCGCTGAGTACGTTTGCATTCTTGTCATTTGGAATCAGATCCTTTTGGCCGGAGCTGCTCTGTGTTCCTTCACCCCCGTCAGCCTCCTCAGAATCATCAATGACATAAGCTTCCGGATCTTTTACACTGACCGGCGGACTGAGCTCATATTCTTTGAAGTCCAGTCTGATGTTGCGTTCATCCGTATCCCAGTACCAGTCGTCATTCATCCTTGTCCATGCGATATTCACCTCAGGATAATGGTTGGTAAGAATATAGGTGGCAAATGTCGCAAAGGTCGGAATGTAAGTCATGCTCTCATCCATCCCTTTGGCCCATTTGCTGGTGGAAGAATGTTTTCCGGGCTTATAATTGTAGTCATTGTCAGTAAGATGAAGGGCGAAGTCTAAAAGTGCCGGCCAGTCCTTTTCCAGATTTGACGCCTGCTCGCTGGTAAGCACATCCAGTGCTCCCGTATCCTTCAATGCATCCCAGAAGAACTTAATGTATTTCTCCTTCTTGTCCCCGTTTAATGTATGCCAGTCACCGATCATATCATCGTAGATATCCACCATGGTGACGTTTCCGAATAAGATCCCGAGGCTGTCGGCGATCAAAGAGGCTTTATCCATAAAGGTCTCTTTATTGTCATCTTTCATTGTAAACAACAGGGCCATTGTATTTCTCATGGCTGTCTGGACAGAGGAATACTCTTTCCCATTGATGATTGTCGAATCGTGCGCCCATTTATCTCTGTCCTTGATCGCAATGGACCAATCAGTGTATGAATCCGGGAAACCCTCTTGGGCTGCCCGGAAGAAATCCTCCAGGAAGTCCTCCACTCTGTTTCCATCGTAGCTTCCATTCTCATACATCTCCGGGGGAGGGGGGAGGAAGTCCATCGCCATAGGATGGAAGTAGTCATCGAAGATGACATTTGAATCTATGGCAGCAAGATGCTCATAGATACTCTTATTGTGTTTTGATGTTCTTCCGTCTCTGAGGGCATCATAGTTATCAGTCTTGGTCTGTAAAGGAGTGTTGTCTGAGTAGCTCGTCACCCACCAGACGCCACTGCTCCCGCCGTGTCCGTTTTCGACGGGTTCCTGCTTTTTTTTAACATCACCCGCTGCCGTTCCCGGAATATAGTGATCAACGCCGTAACGCTTAAAACCCATCTCCCGTGGAGCCACCAAAGGGACTACATCGGCGGTGTTGATCATATTGTGGATGCAATGGTATGCGGTGCTTTCCGGACCAAGCGTTTGCGCATTGTCAGTTCCGCCCTTTGCAGCCTCGCAGGTGTAGCCGAATACCTTGTTATTCTTTCCTGCGGTACCCGTACCATCGGCGTACTTCTCAACAAGCCTCTTGGATGTGATGTTGGCGGTAGCACCTGCACGGGAAAACCCCGAGACCCAGAATACTACCTTGCCGTCCTGTATCTCGTCTTCATATCCGTACTTCTTGATATATTTATCTATCTCGGCTACGACCTGATCTGCAGCCCCGGAAAATCCTTTTGCCTCTCCATTTTTACCCTCGGCCTCATCGCCTCTTCCCAGTGTGCAGTTGCTGGCCCACTCGGATTCATAGCCCCCGCCGCGGACCGTGACGGGAATCAGGATCTTGCCGGTCTTTTCCCCACCGGCCTTGGCAAGTTCCTTGCTTCCTATGGTGCAGCCGATACTGTCTGTCTGGGGCCTTCTGACCATGCTGTCATTGACATATATATTCTGATCAGGACAGCCGATATCCGCCAGAAACTGACGTGCCCCGGCATGCTTGTTGTAGTATCTGTTGCCTTTGGAATCGGCTCCCACAAATATCTCAGCATCTTCAAATTTTCTTAGATAGGTGCCTGCAAATGCGAGATGCCATGAAGCTGTTGCGAGATGCTCGTTGTATTTGTACTGATTGTCATCAAAAAGGGCATCGGAATAATAGAAGACCCCCAGGTGATCATCAGTGCCGCTGTCCGTTTCTTCATGCATATAGAACCCTCGGATGAGATCATAGTCGGTTCCGGCCTTTCCCCCCGGACCTACCGTTCCCACCTTGCCGGCTCTGTTGTAGTATTTTGACTCTTTGTGGGAGGCATCGTTCGCAGCGGTAGCTTGTATCCTTGTTGGCTGCTGAGGCTCCGGAGCCTTTCCCTTCTTTACGTAGACCTTTCTCGAATTAGGTGCCGGATCGAAATAAACGAAATAGCCCGGGTTGTTTACTGAAAGATATTGTATGCAGTGCCTGTTCTTTATGGTATCTCCTACCTTGCCCGGCGTCACCATGATGGAGGACTTGTTCTTTGTATCGTAATGGTGAATACGGACATCGGCGCCTTTTGTAAGGTCGAAAAGAACACGGTTGTCTTCGGGATCACTGTCGGAGAAATACAGATCATGCCCGTTATCTCTGATAACCGTAGAGCCTGACACAGTAAGCTCATCTATATTGTCGGACAAATAGACTCCTGCGCCGCTCATACTGGCACTGTTATTGGTGATGGTACAGGAGGAAATCGTCGAGGCATCCTTGTTGATATAGAAACCGCCGCCCCTTTCCGCTTTGTTATTGGTAATGGTCAGCCCGCTCAAAGTGAGCCCTGTGTGGTCTATGTATACACCGCCGCCGTTGCGTGCGGCCTGGTTGTAGGATATGTCCGATTTCTCATCTCCGCTCAGACTGGTCGCGGCATAGTTGTAACAGACTCCGGCTCCGTCACGGCCGCAGTAATTACTCTCGATACTTGACCTTCTGAGAGTGATGCTGTTTCTTGGTCCGTCTGAATAAATCGCGCCGCCGTCGTTATAGGCGTAGCAGCCGGTAATGGTTGAGTTATTCAGAGAGACCTTGCAGCTTCCTTCTCCGCCTGCGTCAGCCTCGAAATAGATCGCGCCGCCGTAGCCGTCCAAGCCGGCTCTCTGTTCAGCCCTGCAGCCCGCGATGGTTACGTCGTTCAGGGTCAGCGAACAATAAGAACACATGTGGAAACATCCTGCTCCGTTGGTGCTGGATCCTCCCGAAAGTGTGCCTCCCTTGACCTCGATTTTTTTAGTGGCGTATTTATCTCTGCTGGTGGAATTGTGTACATAAACTGTATGGCTCGTCTTCTCCGATCCGCCGTTGACCGTCATACTGGCCCCGTACCTGAGGGCAAACA
>CADBPP010000072.1 GCA_902796565.1 uncultured Eubacteriales bacterium
GATCACGGACGTCTACGCTGCTGTCATCGCATGGATGGAAGCCAACGGCTATGAACCCGCAGAGCCGATGTTCAACATCTACCACGTTAGTCCTCATGAGACGCAAAACCCGGATGAGTTTGTGACAGAGATCTGTTATCCGGTGAAGAAGAAATAAGGAATTACAAGGTGATTATTTGCTCCGGTCTGATAAAAGGCCGGGGCCATCGCCCATCCTGGTGAGGCTGTGAAATGATAAAGGCAGGACAGATCTGAGCAGTAAATGACAGGACGATTTTCGCTTTATCAGATACAATGATCCCATCAAGGAAAGGAGGCTCGGTTGATGGAATGGGTAATGTACACCTCGTAGTCCCAAATAGCATTTTAGCTCAATTGGTTGAGTATTTCCTATGAGACAAAAAAAGCCCGTTGGTTTTATCCTACGAGCTTATATCTTACCAGGTCATGGTCATACCGCTGTCCGTTCCGGAAACAGGAAATACTGTATTCACACGAAGTGCCATTTCTGTGTTATGGATTTACATGAGTTAGCAGGTGCATTAAGCGATAGAACCAGTTCTGCGCAATTGATCCAACTGCTCTCCGGAAATGAAGGCTCTCGACTGATTCAGGTTTGCAGCCATTCTCTGGGCATCTCCCACGTTTTGAGCCCTTGTCCAGACATCTGTACCTATTTTGATGGAGGAAAGCACATTTCCGGTTTTGTCATCAATTACGTCAATAGTATTTCCCGGATTGTGGTACAAATACCCACCGTTTACTTTCCCAAGATCCTCTGGTGTCATCGTTTGCATGTATTTTGTATTTTTCATTTTTTATACCTTCTTATCATATCTATTCATATATATTTTCAAAAAATTTTCGCGTTTTTTCGTAAGTTATCTTGCTATCTTACTTACATTGTTATTTACGGGCTCATAATTTATTGTCCATGTAGGAAAGTGTGAAAAAAATGTGACAGTACATTATGACCGGTTTTCTAATTCAGCAGCTTTGAAATAAAATGAGCGCCCGGATCAGGTGTCGACCTTCTCCGAACGCTCAGCCGCGAATATCATCCATGACGATATGGTTGTACAGATAGATTTTATTTTCAAAAATGTTTAAAAAAGATGCAGTCATGGAAACTGCTGCGGCATCTGTGTGTCTTGGAGTGAAAGCAAATCTTTTTCCCGGCTGCTCGAACTGCGAATATCACTCATGACGAAGCTTTCCCGTTACGGACGAGCTTCTCTGAATACCTGTTTTCGCACAGGCAGCGCTTGTTTAGGAAATAGTCAAAAAAATTTGGATGCAGTCATGAAAATCCGCTGCAGTGCTGTTCAATCGGGTGAAGCCTGTTCTCTCATCCCTGACACGACTGCATTGTAGCACGAATAAGCGAGGAGTGTCATTAAACCAGTAGTTTATTGCAGACGGGCGTACAGCGGGTTAAGATATAGTCACCGATCAGCGAAACAATCGCGTCAGAGCCAATTTGCCAGTTCAAGACATTTGCCGCATGGGATGAACGAGATATATGAAGCTGGTATCGCTTAAGGACAGGAAAGCAAGCACATTGTGGTGCGCCTAAGGAAGCGCCATCCGCCTTTGGAAAGCGTGTGGTCAGCGCCGGGAGCCTTTACGGAACCTGAAATGATAGGGAGATCCGGATGTGTTATGGGATTCTGGCCAGGTGATGCCGATAAGGCTTCATATGTCAAACCGGGAGGAGGTGAAAGAGAATTGAGCAATCGAGGGAAAAAATATATAGAGCAGAAACGATTACTTGAAAAGAGAAGTCTGGTGCAGGAGAATCTGCTTTCCGGCTTTCATAACCGGGGCAGTGGTGGAAGATATCGCTGCCGGAAGCGACAGGAAAAAAAGAGACTGCTTAAAGAAGCAGCCGACAGGAAACGAGCCTCCGATGTGCTTCTTGAACAGGCTGAGGCAATGCTGAAAGAAGCGGTAAGCTATTGGCCGTGGTGTCCGGATGAAATGCGAAAACTGGCCAAACAGGCAGGTGTACTGCGCACAATGGCTAAAGATGCTTTTAAACCCGGGAAAACGGAAACTGTCAGTTGTGATCATTCATCTCATTCATCGTATGACAGGGACAGCTCTCGTCCGGCGTATACTTATACTCCGTATGTACCGCCGAAGTATGAACCTGATCCGGAGATCGCTGCACTGGTGGAAGCGATCCGTTCCGGCGAGCGGAACTTCATGAACGGTATTTCGTACAGGATTAGTCCTGTGGATACGCTGAAAATGATCAGCGCCAGTTCCATCTTCGGGGAACCGCAGTATTATAGAGACGGAGAATGCACGAAGGCCACCATACTGGATGGGACTTACGGCATCGACAGGCTGTTTACGCAGTATAGTCTGAAAATGCTGGATCCGTTCAAGGGAATGAAAACTTCCCAGGTAATGGAGAAAGCAATTGATGACGCGTTGTCAGCTGATTTTGAAGCAACGCTTCGTTGGGCTGTGGAACTGCGTGATCGGTATATGATGAGGTTAAATCCTCAGGTGATTCTGGTAAGAGCGGCTATCCATCCCGGCAGGCAGACCTATACCAGTGCGCATCCGGGTGAGTTCACAAGGATTGCCAGGAAAGTGATGCTTCGGGGCGATGACGTTACAAACCAGGTGCAGTATTATCTGGCACAGAAGGGAAGCAAGAACGGCATTCCTGCCATTTTGAAGCGGTCCTGGGCAGCACGAATCAGCAGTATGGATGCCTATTCCATGGCGAAATATGGCAATACCGGGATTGGACTGGTTGATGTTGTCCGCATCTGCCATGCAAAAGGCGATCTGGTAGATATCCTGATGCGGGATGGCAAGGTGCCGATGCCTGAAGGTGAAAACACCTGGGAACGACTCCGTGCATCCGGCAAGGACTGGAATGAAATCCTGGACGTGATTCGACTACCGCATATGGCGC
>CADBPP010000073.1 GCA_902796565.1 uncultured Eubacteriales bacterium
GCCGTCTTCGCCATCTCATGGTATACCCTGGCTCCGATGACTGCGCCGACGCCGGTCTTCTCGCCGTGCATCGCCACATATTCCACCTCCAGGGCGGGGGTCTTCATCTCTATCATGTGGGAGATGTGGTGCTCGCAGCCCGATGCGGGCCTGGAATTCCCTATCATCTGCATGGCCACACCGCTCATGACCAGGGCGTACATGACGTCTTCATAGGCTTTGGGAGATCCCGTGACTATGTCGTCGATGCCGTCAGCAACACTGTGGAGTGCCTCGTCCACTATGCCGTAGATGGTCTCGCAGAGGTATTCGCCGGTGACTATATGGGCGATCCTCCAGTCCGCCAGGGCGGTGAACTTGGCAAGGATGTCTCCCACACCGCTGCGGACCAGTTCCACGGGGGCGTGGCTGAAGATATCGGTATCCGCCACCACCATCACAGGCGCCACGGCGGGCATGGTCTTCTTGTAGCCGTACCAGGTCATGGAGCATACGGTGGAACAGAATCCGTCGACGCTGGCGCCGGTGGGGCATGAGATGAAGTCCAGTCCCCTTTCATGAGCGCAGTAACGGGTTATGTCATGGATGGTGCCCGCTCCCACGGCGATCATTATCTCTATATCGGGTTCAAGGATGGAAAGGACATAGGCTGTGGACTTCTCGTCCGCGTGCAGTCCCTCGGGGTCCAGGACTATCTCCTGGGCGCATTCGGGGTGCATGCCCTCGGTGATACGGTATGTGGTCTCGTCATACACTGCGCAGCAGCGTCCCGTATATCCGTAGAGGGACATGTATTCCCCCAGCTTTTTCATGGCGCCGGCTTCGATGGCCACCATGCAGGTCTTCATGTCATGGGTCTTGCCGCAGCTGCACAGCATCGAATATTTGGACAGATCTACTTTCATCATTCCTCCTTAAGGGTCCTTACGGCAGCCCTTTCCACCTCGAATGAGTTCACATATCTTTCCGTGAACTTCCTGAAGCCCTCTATGTCGTCCTCGCCCGCCATGACGGTGGATACGGGCGAATTGTTGAATACCTTGTTATCGAGATAGTCCTCAAGGCTCTCTCCCTCATCCTTCCACAGCATGTATGCGCACAGCAGGGCCATTCCGTAGGGGCCTCCCTCTCCCGCGGTCTCCATGACGGAAACGGGGGAAGCGATGGCGGCGGAAAGGTATCTCTGGCCCACACCGGGGGTCTTGAAATATCCTCCGTGGCCGAAGATGCGGTCGATCCTGACGTTCTCCTCCTTGATGAGTATGTCAAGGCCCACCTTGAGGGTGGCCAGGGCTGAGAAGAGGTGCATCCTCATGAAGTTCGCCAGATCCAGCTTCGCGTCGGGAAGCCTGAGGAACACGGGCCTTCCTTCATCGAGCTCCGTCACGCTCTCGCCGGAGAAGTAGTTGTAGGACAGAAGGCCTCCGCAGTCCTTCTCACCTTCGAGGGACTTGATGAACAGCAGTGTGAACAGGTCTTCCTTCTTCTGGGGCTCGCCGATGAGCTCGGCGAATTCCAGCAGAAGGGCCACCCAGCTGTTGATGTCCGAGGTGCAGTTGGAGCAGTGTACCATCGCCACCGGAGCTCCGGCGGGGGTGGTCACCATGCCCACTTCCTTGTGGACGCCCAGTGCGTGGTCCGTGACCAGCATCGCAAAGTCGCTGGTGCCTGCGGAAACGTTTCCCGTGCCGGGCCTTACGGAGCATGTGGCCACCATCCCGGTGCCCGCATCTCCCTCACAGGGAGCGATGGGTATGCCTGCTTTCAGTTCCCCTGTGGGATCCAGGAGCCTGGCGCCGTCCTCGGTGAGGTAGCCCGCCACCTCGCCCGCCACCAGATGGTCGGGCAGTATGTCGCGGATCTTCCAGGGCAGGGCTTTGTCTGCGATGAGATCGTTGAAGTCCTTCATCATCTTCTCATCGTAATCCCTGGTGTCGTCGTTTATCGGGAACACTCCGGAGGCTTCTCCTATCCCCATGACGTCCTTGCCGCACAGACGGTACTGGATGTATCCCGCCAGGGTGGTCAGATGGGCTATATCCTTTACATGCTCCTCGCCGTTGAGGATGGCCTGGTAAAGATGGGCTATGCACCAGCGCTGGGGTATGTTGAAGTTGAAGAGCTCAGAGAGCTTTTCCGCGGCCGGGCCGGTCATGGTGTTGCGCCATGTGCGGAAGCCGGCGAGCTGCTTCCAGTTTTTATCGAAGGGCAGGTAGCCGTGCATCATGGCGGATACACCTATGGCGCCTACCTCGGTAAGAGCGCAGCCGAACTTTTCCTTCACGTCTTCCTTCAGCTTCGCGTAGCAGTCCTGCAGTCCGAGGTGAATATCGTCCATTGTATATGTCCAGATGCCGTCTATGAGACGGTTCTCCCAGTCATGGGCGCCGGACGCGATGGGACGGTGGTCCCTGTCCAGCAGAACGGCCTTTATACGGGTGGAGCCGAACTCTATTCCAAGTACAGTATCTTTCAGTTCCATAAGTTTCCTCCGTTGTGGTTTCTTATCTCATTTTAACACAGATAATATATATATGCCTGTATTTACTTCAATTAATTGGAACTTAAATGACAAAATATAAAATATGTCCCGAGATTTATGGTATGATTGAACAAAGAGCGGCTGCGGCCGCATTTAACCCGACAAGGAGGAAACATATGACAGCAACAGTATACACTCTCATTGGCTGGACCGGACAGGAGGCTTACCGCTATGAACTCAGCTGGAACAAGGCCCTTCCGGCAAAGGAGGATATCCGTTTCACCGGCAGCATCGCGGAAAGCAAGAAGGTGGCCCTTATAAAGGAGCGCGACGGTATCGGCCCCGGAGACGTCACTGACGTGAAACTGGAGAACGGCATACTGACCATAGACGTGGAGCCCATCTCCACCAGATACGACTATCAGCTGGTGATCGGTGACACCGTGATCGACAAGAAGGACATCCCGGACGTCAGGACCCGCACGGCGGACGACAAGTTCGGAAGGTACGAGGAAGGCGAAGTCATGTACCGCCTGTATACCCCCGACTGCACCGAAAAGAGGCCCCTCATCCTCTACCTGCACGGCGGAGGAAACGGCGGCACCGTGGATTTCCGCGACAACAACAAGCAGATCGTCACGGACTACGGCCCCGTAAACCTGGCGGAAGCCTATCCCGACGTATACATCATGTGCCCCATGGCCATCGAGGCCAAGAGGTTCCCGGGAGCCCATCCCATCAAACAGACCTTTGAGAACGCGGACAGCTCCCCCACGGGCTGGAACCGCACCTACCTCGGAAAGGTCTGCGACATCATAAGGAAGATGATCCGCGAAGGCAAGATCGA
>CADBPP010000074.1 GCA_902796565.1 uncultured Eubacteriales bacterium
CACAGAGATCTGCCGGGAGCACTCATCGATCATCAAGGTGATCTTCGAGAACTGCTACCTCACGAAGGACGAGATCGTCCGCGCATGTGAGCTCTCCAGCCGCGCCGGGGTTGATTTCGTAAAGACCTCCACCGGCTTCGGCACCTCCGGCGCGCTCCTCGAAGACGTCATACTCATGAAGAAGAGCGTCTCCGACGGAGTGCAGGTAAAGGCCTCGGGAGGCATCAGGACCCTGGACGACGTGCTGGCGTTCTATGACGCCGGCGCGACGAGGATCGGCGCTTCCGCCACGGAAAAGATCGTGGAAGAGGCCAGAAGCCGGGAAGCAGGAAAATAATGACCTGAAAGAGGAGGATATATATTATGAAAGTCATTCTTAAACAGGACGTGCCCGATGTCGGCAAGAAGATGCAGATAATAGAAGTCAAGGACGGCTACGCCCAGAACTACCTTTTCAGGAAGAAGCTGGCGGTGCCCGCCACCGACGAGAACATGAAGGCCCTGGAGGCCGAACTAGCGGAGATAGCGGCCAGGGAAGCTGAGATAAAGGCGGAGGCCGAGAAGGTGAAGGAGGTAATAAACCTCAAGACCTATGCCCTCAAAGTCAAGTGCGGATCCAGCGGAAAGCTCTACGGGGCCATCACCAACCAGGAGATCGCCGACTGCATCGGCGAGAAGGCCGGTGTGTCCGTTGATAAGAGAAAGATCAGCTTCGACACCATCAAGAGCACCGGGAATTACGAGATCAAAATAAAGCTCCACCCCCAGGTGGAGGCGAAGGTCTTCCTAACGGTCGAGGCGGCTGAATAATGGCACCTCTCGAAAACATAAAGACCCCTCCCTACAGCGAAGAAGCGGAACAGGGAGTGCTGGGATGCATGCTCCTGGACAAGCTGTCCGTGGAGACCGCCGGAAACATGCTGTCAGAGGATGATTTCTATATCGAGAAGAACAAATGGATCTTCTCCGCCATTAAGAAGCTGGCATCCTCCGGCAGCGCCGTGGACTCCCTTACTGTGATGGACCGCCTTACTTCCGACGGCAACATGCAGAAGATAGGCGTCGCCTATATCGCCCAGCTGCAGGACATGGTCCCCTTCACATCCAACATAGAGCAGTACTGCAGGATCGTGAAGGAAAAGGCTGTCCTCAGGAGCATAATCACTGAATTCGGCAACATAATAAACAAGTGCTACGACGGACGCACCGAGCTCAAGAGCATCATCGACGAAGCGGAAGCCTTCGTGTATGACCTGTCCATGGAGCGCACCTCAAATGCCTTCGTGAGTCTGAAGGAAGAGGTCCCCAGGACCATGATAACCCTCAGCGAGATATATCAGAACGACGGCATAGCCACCGGCGTGCTCAGCGGCTTCACGAAGCTGGACGAGATCACCAACGGCTTCCAGCCCTCGGACCTGATACTGCTATGCGCCCGCCCCAGCGTCGGAAAGACCGCCCTGGGCCTGGGCTTCGCTCTTAACGCCGCCATGCGGCATTCAAAGAGCGTGGCGTTCTTCAGCCTGGAGATGTCCGCGGAGCAGCTGGTCCTGAGGGCCATTTCCCATGAAACAGACGTCAACTCCATGAAGATCAGGAAGGGCCGCCAGTCCCCAGCCGAGTGGAAGAAGATAACCCTTCTGAACTCGACCCTGCAGGAAAACGACGTGAGGCTCTTTATCGACGACACCTCCGGCATCTCCACCGGGGACATGCTCTCGAAGCTCAGAAGGCTCCAGGCCAAGGAAGGTCTCGACATGGTGGTCATAGACTATCTGCAGCTGATGACGGCGTCCGATCTGAACCGCAACGCCAACCGTGAACAGGAGATCAGCTCCATCTCCAGGGGACTCAAGAAGATCGCGAAGGAGCTCAAGGTCCCTGTGGTCGCCCTGGCGCAGCTGTCGAGAAGTCCCGAAAAGAGAGGCGACGGCAGGCCGCAGCTGGCGGACATCAGGGAATCGGGAGCCATCGAGCAGGATGCCGACATAGTACTGATGCTTTACAGAAAGGCCAACTACGACAAGACATACGAGAACCAGGAGGAGACCGAGCTGATCATAGCCAAGCACCGCAACGGCGCCACAGGCACGATAAAGCTCTCGTTCCTCAGCGAATACGCAAAATACGTGGATTTCCGGGAAGAGGACAACAAAACAGATGAACAGTAACGACGAAACCAGAGAAAAGGAATACGCGAAGGTCATGGGGCGCAACCCCGTAAAGGAGGCTCTAAGAAGCGGACGCAACATCAACAAGATCTACGTGAGCAATACCGACTCGGACTACTCCATGTCCCAGATCATCAACACCGCAAAGGACATGGGCATATATGTGCAGAAGACCGACAGGAGAAAACTTGACGCCATGACGGGCAACGGGGCCCACCAGGGCGTCGTCGCCATATGCTCACCCATCGAATTCGTGGGAGTGGAGGACATCCTGGAAGAAGCCAGGAAGAGGGGCGAAAAACCCTTCATAGTCATGCTCGACGGCATAACCGACATCCACAACGCCGGAGCCATCATCCGCAGCGCGTACTGTGCTGGAGCCCACGGGATCATCATCGCGAAAAGAAGGAGCGCCGCCATCAACGACGGCATCTACAAGACCAGCGCCGGCAGCGTGGAATACATAAAGATCGCCCAGGTATCCAACCTGGCCCAGACGATGCAGAGCCTTCAGAAGCAGGGGATCTTCTGCGTATGCTGCGACATGAAGGGCACCGTGTACCATGAGATCGATTATGACATGCCCCTGATGATAATCGCCGGGGCCGAAGGTGAGGGCATCTCCAGGGTCATCCGCGACAAGTGCGACTTCTGCGCCTCCATCCCCATGAAGGGACAGCTGGATTCCCTCAATACATCCGTGGCCGCAGGCATCGTTATCTTTGAAGCCGCGAGACAGAGGGGCTGAAGTTATTGACAGCCCTTCCGATGCATTTTTCGCATAAATTTGTCTGTTAATCACTCTGACCGCTAAATATACCTTAGATAAGCCATATTTTCGGCAGAGTTTTTTATTGGCAGCCCTGTGCCGCAAAACGGCACAGTTATCGACATGTTATCAACATACAAATATAAGGGGAAAAGACATGAAAACGACAAACACATACGCTGTGGTGGACCTTGACGCGCTGAAATCAAATTACCGCTTTGTAAAGGGACTTAATCCCGATAAGGAGGCCATCGCCATAGTAAAGGCGGACAGCTACGGCCACGGCAGCGTGGAGTGCGCAAAGGCTCTTTACGCCGAAGGCGTCAGGTATTTCGCCGTTGCCAACCTCGACGAAGCGGAGGAACTGCTGGACGGGATACCGGACATATCGGTACTTATTCTCGGATACGTGGACCTGGGCCGCGTCGACGAAGTGGTGGAAAGGGACATCATCACCGCAGTCTATTCCCTCGAGTACGCGGAAAAGCTCAATGAAGCCTCCCTCAGGGCCGGTAAGGTCTCGAAGGTTCACATAAAGGTGAACACCGGCATGAACCGTCTCGGGTTCGATCCCTCCAGGGATGACTTCGCTGAAAAGATCCGCAGGATCACGGAAATGAAGAATCTTACGGTCCACGGCATCTTCTCCCACTATTCCACGGCGGACGAGGAGGACCTCTCCTACTCCGAAAGACAGAGGACGATCTTTGAACACGCTGTGGATACCGTGAAAAAGGCGGGTGCTCCCCTTGAGCTCATCCATATTTCTAACTCCGCCGCCGCGATGGTCTTTGACTGCCCCGTTTCCAACGCCTTCAGGCCCGGCCTGGTGCTTTATGGCTACTCGCCCCTTCCGGGAAGGAAGATGCAGGAGAACCTTACCCCGGTGATGAGCGTATACGCCCACATCGCGAATATATTCGAACTGAAAAAGGGTGAGAGCATAAGCTACGGCAGACGTTATACCGCAGAAGCCGACACCAGGATCGCCACGGTGACCATCGGCTACGCCGACGGTTATTCAAGAGCCCTCAGCAACAAGGCGTATGTCGTGGCGGCAGGCCGCAGGGCCCCGATCCGCGGAAGCGTATGCATGGACATGATCATGTGCGATATCACGGGCATCGAAGGCCTGAAAGTCGGAGACACCGTCGAGGTACTGGGACCGGACGTGGACGCGGATGTCCTCGCGACCATGGCAGGGACCATACCCTATGAAATGACCTGCGACATATCGAAAAGAGTCAAAAGATATTACCGGGAGAAAAAATGAAAAGAGCCATCATCGGCTGCGGGATAATCCGCAATGATATAGAATCCATAGTGGAGAGCCTCCCTTATGAGGCGGACGTGTTCTGGCTGGACGCGGACCTGCACAACATTCCGGAAAACCTGAAAACCGTGCTGCAGGAAAAGATAGACGAACTCTGCGACTATGACGAGATAATCATCACCTACGCTCTGTGCGGCAACGCCCTTCTCGGGATAAAGAGCGATCACTCAAAACTCATCTTTATAAAGGGAGACGACTGCATCTACGCGAACATGTGCCACCGGAGCGATTACATGGATCTGAGGAGCTCATCCATCTTTCTGAGCCGCGGATGGCTCTCCACCAGGCGCAACGCCGACGTGATGTACCGGCAGACCCTGGAAAAGTACGGGGAGAGGCGCACCAAGATGATATATGACGCCATGTACGGCAACTACAAGCATCTTGTGTACATGAAGCTGGAGGACGAGGTGGACGATGAGACCATGGAAAAGCTGGAAAAGCTCGCTGAAGTCATGGACACCGACATCCTTATCCTTGACGGCAGCCTTGAGATGTACCGGGAGCTGTTGGAACTGAAGGATTCAGAGCACATCATAAGGCTTGAACCGGGCACTCCGGTGACCCTGGATATGTTCAGATAGGAGACAGCCATGAGCGATTCTTCCGTGACAAGGGAATTCAGGATGGAGCTGGACGGAGGGGCGATGAACGTCATCATCTTCGGCAAGGGAGGCCTTCCCCTGGTGATCATCCCGGGGCTCAGGACCTCCTCCCTGGAGGGCACGTCCCTGTTTCTGTCCATGTATTACCACAGCTTCAAAAAACACTTCCGGACATATATCCTGGACGTGAAGGAACCCGTGAGGGAAGGAACGACCATCATGGATATGGCTTCCGACGCCCTCAGCGCCCTGGACAGACTGGGGGTGGAGGAATTCATGCTCTTCGGCATCTCCATGGGAGGCATGATCGCCCAGCAGATGGCCGCGGCAGCTCCACGCAGGGTGAAGCGGCTCATGCTGGCCCTGACTGCCTGCAGGGCCAACGCCACTGTGACCTCTGCGGTAGGCTCCTGGATAGAAATGATAGAGTCCGGGGACATAAATGGATTCATAAAAGACTACGCAGAGAGAGGATACTCCGAGGGATACAAAAGGAAACACTCCCTCCTTCTGAAAGCGGTATCCGCCGGCATGAAGGTGAAGGACACTGAAAGGTTCCTGGCTCTCTGCCGCGCCATCCTGACTTATGACGGAAGGGACGGCCTTTCCCGAATCAGCTGTCCCTGTATGATAATAGGGGCGGAAAAGGACATGGTGGTCTCGGGAGAAGCTTCCGCCGAGCTGGCTGACATCCTCGGGTGCGGGTGCTTCATGTATCCCGGTCTCAGCCATGAGGCATACAACGAAGCGAAGGATTTCAACGACCGAGTCCTCGGCTTTTTCCTGGAAAGTCACTGATACGGCTCTGAAAAAGCGGTTGTCAAACCGCTTTTTTATATGTACAATTTATTATACCAAATGTATCCTTACGGACGTGGGGGAGGGTCCGCTTCATCCGGCAGGACCCGGACCGGGGATAGCAGCTGCTTAAACCACAGCAGAATACTACATCATACTGAAGGGAGAAAAACCATGATCAGAACAAGTGTTGTCGACCTTAGCGTTATCAAGGGCATCGCGTACCGCATGAAACTTCCCTCCGGCGGTTCCGGGATCATAATATTCCGCGAAGGCGCTTCTCAGCCCGGTATCGCATCGATCAGCAAAACATCAGGGGAAGCCATCCCCGCCTCAAACACACCGAAGGATACCTATCCTCAGGAAGCTTTCAGTGAGGCCATTGCCCTCACAGCGGGCCTTCCTTATAAAAAGAGGGGCAGTGTGCAGCTCAAGGGTGACAGAGTGACAGAAGATGCGGCACCCGCCGAAGCTGAGACCGGGCAGGAAGCCGAGGAAGTCATCGTGAACAGCGACGAGTATCTCAAAGTAGTCGAGAAGTACTCGGACAAGACAGGAAAGGTCTCCTATGCCCTGCTCAACAGGGACATGATCAAGTTCGCCCATTCCAGCAGCACGGTGCGTAAAATGATCGGGTCCGGAACAAAACCGGAAGACATCACCCTTTACGTCGCGGGAAGCAAGTTCCGCTCCGTTACAGGGAATCCCGGTCTCACGGACACCGAAGTCTCCAAGATGCTCGAGCTTCTGGATGAGGTCAGTCCGAAGGGCGTCCTGAGGGAATTCAACGAGGAGATCCGCCGTTCCCTAAGCGCGGCGAAAAAGTAAGCTACGGTTAAGAATTGACAGAAAAATGTATGGCAGACTCCCCGTCGGGAGCCTGCTGCTGTCTGAAAAAACAAAGCTCCGCGCATGCGGAGCCATTGACCGGGACCGGCCGTGAAGGCCTCCCGGTCATTTCATATTTGATCATTTTACGCCGTCCCAGAACTTCTTGACCTTTTCGAAGATCCCGTCGGAAGCGGCAGCTTCCCCGAATTCTTTCAGGAGAGCCTTCTGCTTCGAGGAGAGCTTCTTAGGTATCTCCACGTTCACGGTCACGTACTGGTCTCCCTTGCCGTATCCGTTCACGTTCTGGATGCCCTTTCCCTTGAGCTTGAATACGGTACCTGTCTGGGTCCCCTCCGGGATCTTGAGCTTGACCGTGCCATCAAGGGTCGGGACTTTGAGCTCACATCCGAGCGCAGCGTCCACAAAGGAAATGGGAGTGTCGAGAAGCACGTCGTTACCGTCCCTGACAAAGTAATCATGGGGCTTGACGCTTACGACGATGTTGATGTCGCCGTTGGGTCCTCCCCTCATACCGGCGTTTCCTTCGCCCCTGAGGGGAAGGATGCCTCCGTCAAAGATGCCTGCAGGGATCTTTACGGTGAGGGTGCGCTTCACGCTCTCAAGGCCTGTGCCGCCGCACTTCGTACAGGGATCATCTATAACTTCGCCTGTACCGCCGCACTTGGGACATTCCCTGACTGTCTGGGTCATTCCGAGGATGGTGCGCTGGGTCATGGTCACGCGGCCGGTGCCGCCGCAGTCCGGACACTTTTTCGGGCTGCTGCCCTTCTTTGCTCCGGTGCCGCCGCACTCGGTGCACTTCTCTTTCCTGGTGATGGTGAACTTCTTTTCACAGCCGAAGGCGGCTTCCTCGAAGGATATGGACAGATTGACCCTGAGGCTGGATCCACGGGCGGGTCCTTTTCTGGCGGAAGATGACGACGCAAAGCCGCTCGCGCCGCCTCCGAACATGTCGAAGATATCTGAAAAGATGTCGGCGTAGTCCCCTCCGGAGAAGCCGGAAAATCCGGAGAAACCTCCGCCGCCGTAGCCGTAACCGCCGGCGGTCTGGTCAAAGGCAGCGTGTCCGAACTGATCGTACTTGGCACGCTTGTCCTCATCGCCCAGCACTTCGTAAGCCTCGTTGATCTCTTTGAACTTCTCCTCTGCAGACTTGTCACCCGGATTGCGGTCCGGGTGATACTGCATTGCCAGTTTTCTGTATGCTTTTTTTATGTCGTCCTGGGAGGCGCTTTTATCCACCCCCAGGACTTCGTAATAATCTCTCTTGGACGCCATGGCATCCTCCTAATGTGTTAAATCGTTTTCAGGTTCAGGATCGTCTCAGTCGTCCACTACTTCATAATCGGCATCCACGACATTGTCGTCACCGCTGCCGGAGGTGTTCTGCTGGGTGTTGCCCTGCTGCTGATACTGAGCCTGGTCAAAGCCTGCTCCCGCACCCGCTCCGGCCTGTCCGGTCTGGGAGTACATCCTCTGGGCGATGGGATAGAAGGCCTGACTCAGAGCCTCTGTCGCCTTCTCGATGGCATCCTTGTCATCGTTCGCCATGACCCTCTTGAGCTCGGAGATGGCGTTCTCCACTGCGCTCTTCTCGGAATCGGTCACCTTATCTCCCATGTCCTTAAGGGACTTCTCGGTCTGGTAGATGGCGGAATCGGCGTTGTTGCGGGCGTTGATGAGCTCGCTCCTCTTCGCGTCCTCAGCGGCATACTGTTCAGCGTCCCTGACTGCCTTCTGGATATCTGCGTCGCTCATGTTGGTGCTGGACTGGATAACGACGTTCTGTACGTTGTTGGTGCCCAGATCCTTGGCGGAAACATTGACTATACCGTTGGCGTCTATATCAAAGGTGACCTCGATCTGCGGAACTCCTCTGGGGGCCATGGGGATGCCTGTCAGCTGGAAGCGTCCGAGGGTCTTGTTGTCGGCAGCCATGCCTCTCTCACCCTGCAGCACGTGGATGTCCACTGCTGTCTGATTGTCCGCTGCCGTGGAGAAGATCTGGCTCTTCTTTGTAGGAATCGTGGTGTTCCTTTCGATGAGCTTCGTGAACACTCCGCCCAGAGTCTCGATTCCCAGTGAAAGAGGAGTGACATCCAGAAGCAGTACGTCCTTGACGTCTCCCGCGAGGACACCGCCCTGGATGGCGGCACCTATAGCTACGCACTCATCCGGGTTGATGCCCTTGAAGGGCTCCTTGCCGGTGATCTTCTTGACGGCTTCCTGTACCGCAGGCACCCTGGTGGATCCGCCCACGAGGATGACCTTGTTGATATCGTTCACGGACAGTCCGCTGTCAGCGATCGCCTTCCTGACAGGCTCAGTCGTATCCTGGATCAGATCCTCGATAAGGCTCTCGAACTTGGCTCTGGTGATCGTGATATCCAAATGCTTGGGTCCGTCGGCGGTGGCGGTGATGAAGGGCAGGTTCACGTTTGTGGTGGTGGCGCTCGAAAGCTCGATCTTGGCCTTTTCAGCAGCCTCCTTCAGTCTCTGCACTGCCATCTTGTCGCCGGAGAGGTCTATGCCGGTGGTGTTCTTGAATTCGCTCATCAGGTAATCCATCACCCTCTTGTCGAAGTCGTCTCCGCCCAGACGGTTGTTTCCGCTGGTGGCCAGGACCTCGAAGACTCCGTCGCCCAGTTCGAGGATGGAGACATCGAATGTGCCGCCGCCGAGGTCGTAGACCATGATCTTCTGGTTCTCTTCCTTGTCGAGTCCGTAGGCCAGAGCTGCCGCGGTAGGTTCGTTGATGATCCTGAGGACGTCAAGGCCTGCGATCTTTCCTGCGTCCTTGGTGGCCTGTCTCTGGGCATCCGAGAAATATGCAGGGACGGTGATGACGGCCTTTGTCACGCTCTCTCCGAGATAGTTCTCTGCGTCCTTCTTGAGCTTCTGAAGGATCATTGCGGAGATCTCCTGGGGCGTGTATGCCTTTCCGTCGATGTTTACCTTGTAGTTGGATCCCATTTCCCTCTTGATGGATGAAATGGTGCGCTCGGGGTTCGTGATGGCCTGATGCTTTGCCACCTGGCCCACCAGCCTCTCATCGTTGGTGAATGCCACCACCGAAGGTGTGGTGCGGGACCCCTCGGAATTGGTTATAACTGTTGCTTCGCCGCCTTCCATTACGGCCACACATGAATTTGTGGTACCGAGATCGATACCTATGATCTTTTCCTTAGACATAATAGTTACCTCCGTTATTTAAGTTTGTTTACCTTTACCATGGACGGGCGTATCACCCTGTCCTTGTACCTGTAACCCTTCTGCAGTTCCGCCGTGACGATGTTGTCTTCCTTCGTTTCGTCGGCATCTACCATGACCGCGTTGTGCATCAGGGGGTCAAATACGCTGTCAACCGATTCTATCGGGCTGAGTCCTTCCGATGTGAGGATATCGCTGAGCTGTTTGGATACCATCCGAACTCCCTCCGCGAAGGGCGTATCCTCTTCGCATGAAGTCAGGGCCCGCTCAAAATTGTCAAGTACGACAAGAAGCTTTTCCATCACCGGAGCCGCCGCGTAGTTCAGCGCGTCGGAACGCTCCTTGGTGCTCCTTTTTTTGTAATTGTCAAAATCCGCATAAAGCCTCAGATATTTATCGTTGAGTTCGTCGTACTTTTTCTCAAGGGCCTTCAGAGCCTCCAGGGATCCGTCCCTCTGCTCCTCCTGCTCCTCCTCCCCTTCTTCTTCGGGGACCTCCTCAGCTTCCAGCTCCTCAACTAATTCATCTTCATTTTCCTTTACGGTATTCTCATTCTCCTTTGCCATTGTCAAGACTGCCTCCTATGGATTCGTTAAGGTGATTGGTGAGTTCCTCCGTGAGGGCGTTGATCACCGAAACGCAGTAATCGTAATCTATTCTTGTCGGTCCGACGATCCCTATGGATCCTATCGGTTTGCCGTTGAGACGGTAAGTCGCGCTGATGATGCTGCAGTCGCTGAGCTCGTCGAGGTCATTCTCGCCGCCTATGCGTATCTTCACTCCGTCGGTGGCCATCTCGTCGATCAGCTGCGCCATCAGGTCCCTTCTGTGCAGCACGTCCAGGAACCTGGCCGCCTTGTCCGTGTCGTTGCGGAACTCGGGATATTTGAAGATCTCAGTCACTCCGTCGGCATAAAGCCTTGAACCGGTATCCTCGCTGAGCAGGTGCTTGACCGTCGCGAAGATCTCCTTGAGCATCCTCTGCTCGCCCGGAGAAAGCTCATCCAGAGCCTTGGTGAAGGTGGCTCCGGTGTTGTCGTTCTGGATGTCCCTGGCGCACAGATTCAAAAACTCCGTCAGCCGGTCCAGCTGCTCCCGGCGCGGGATCATCGAGAGCTTCACCTCGGCGTTCTTTACGATGCCTTCCCTGGTGATGACCACCAAGAGCACCCTGTCGCCGTCTATGTGCATCAGCCTCATCTCCTTGATGTTCAGTTCGGAGATATCCGGCAGAGTCACGATGGCGGTGAGGTTGGTCAGCTTCGTCAGCACCTCCGCCGTCCTCTTTATCAGCTCGTTGAACTCGCCGAAATACTGGCTGTAGAGCTCCCTGACGTCCTCCTTGATGTAGCTGTCGATGTTCATGGACTTCATGTAGCGGTCCACGTACAGTCTGTATGCCTTGTCCGAGGGCACTCTGCCCGCGGAGGCGTGGGGCTGCATCAGGAATCCCATTTCCTCCAGATCGGCCATCTCATTGCGGATGGTGGCCGAGGAGATGCCTATATTGTATTTCTTTTCGATCGTCCTCGATCCGACCGGTTCAGCTGTCTTGATATAGTCCCTGACAATCGAATAAAGGATATCGAATTTTCTGTCACTCTTGTCCATATCAATTACCTCTTTTTTATTAGCACTCCATCAGCATGAGTGCTAATCACAGTGATAATGTACCACCTTCCGTCATGGGTGTCAATACTTTTGTCGTTTATAATGGGATTTTCATCTTTTTTTAACGTTCCTCTCCGACACCGGATCCGGCCGTAACAGTTTCTCCCGGAGAGAGCTGAAATATGATACAATTGAAACGGCAGCCGGGGTACTGACCGCCGCTGCCGGGGAGGAAAAACAATGAGCAGAAAAGGCAGAGAAACGGATATAAGGATGCTCTCGAAGCTGATGCTGAGGCTCCTGCCCGCTCAGGTGCTGCTGTCCGCGGCGGGATCCGTGAACGGCATCGTCTCCGGTATCTTCGCCAGCAACTTCATAGGGACCGGCGCCATGAGCGCAGTGGGGATATATGCCCCGCTGAACCTTCTTATCACCTCAGTCAGCATGATACTGGTGGGAGGAAGCGTCATCATATGCGGGAAGCTCCTGGGGAAGGGCACTGGTGAGAAGATGCAGGACATATTCTCCACGGATCTCACCTGGTCCCTTCTTATCGCTCTCGTTCTCACAGCCATTTTCATTCCGGCTGCACTGTTCGATCTCACCGGCGCTCTCACATCGGACACCGCGGTCAGATCCGTGTTCAACCGCTACCTTCTGGGACAGGCCGCCGGGCTCTTCCCGCTGGTCGCCGGCAATACACTGGCGGCCTTCCTCTCCATGGAAAACAGGGCGAAAAGGACATATGCCGCGAGCATTACATATATAGTATCGAATGTTGTCCTGAACTTCCTGTTCGTGGTCAGGCTCGGAATGGGCGCCTTCGGACTGGCCCTGGCCTCGTCCCTCGGCGCCTGGGGCTTCCTGCTGGTACAGGCGGAAGCCTTCCTGGAAAAGGACAGCGTACTGAAGCTGCGCCCGGGAAGACTCTCCGGAAACGACAGCGGGGAGATCTTCAGGGTCGGCCTTCCAGGAGCCGCCAGCAACGTATACCAGTCAGCCAGGGGGATCATCGTGAACAGGCTCATCGAGCTCTTCGTGGGCAGCATCGGCATCTCCGCCTTCGCGGCGTCGGATACGCTCCTTCGTATCTTCTGGGCCATCCCCACCGGGATGCTGGCGGTCTCCCGCATGATGATCAGCATCAGTGCCGGGGAGGAGGACCGCAGGAGCCTCGCGGACATCATGAGGGTCATGAACCGGCGTTACCTTCCCATGATGTGCGCGGTATCCGCGGTGATAATCCTCTGCGCCAGGCCTTTCGCCGGTATCTTCTACAGTGACGTGTCATCTGAAGTATACATGATGACCGTATGGGGATTCAGGATACTGCCCCTGTGCATGCC
>CADBPP010000075.1 GCA_902796565.1 uncultured Eubacteriales bacterium
AATATTCTGGAAAAGGAGGGGATCACACCATGACAGGCAGGACGGATTATCTGAGCGATGAAGAGCTGAAGCTCCTTATCGAAGAGTGCGAGAAGGATCCCGTGCCGGCTGCTCCGGACGTGACGGAGACGGTACTGGAGAGGATACATGCTGCGCCGCCGAAGAGGGGGCCCTCCCGCGGCGGCTATGCCCTCTACTGCGCCAGGGTCTGGCTGGCGGTGGCCGCGTCGGTGGCGTTCCTGATGTTCGTCCCGATCATGGACAGGATGCCCACCAGGGAGGAATACCTTTCCCGCACAGAGGTGCCCGATAGGGAGGAAGTGCTCATCCGGCAGGGTACGGACTGGTATTACGAGACGGTAAACTCTCTGAAACAAAAGGTTATAATGATTTTCGAAAAAACGGAGGTAACACAATGAGACCTGTAAAAAAGAACGGTTTTCTTACTTTCATCGCTTCCCTGATCCCGGGAGCGGCACATATGTACATGGGACTTATGAAGTACGGCGTGAGCCTGATGAGCGTTTTCGTGCTCTTTGTCGCGGCAGCGGGGAACCTCAGGGGATTGTGGTTCATGGCCGCCGCGGCGATGATCCTGTGGTTCTACAGCTTTTTCCACGCCAGGAACCTTGCCTCGATGGACGCTGAGGTCCTTTCGGAGTATGAGGACAGATACTTCTGGGAGGAGCTCCTGGAGAACGGAGGCTTCACCTTCTCCGATGAGAAGATGAAAAAGATGCTGGCATGGGTCCTTATAATCACAGGAGCCCTCATAATGTGGGGATATGTATCCGGTGTCCTGTACAGCATGATCCCCGGTGACAGATGGACGGAGCTGTACGGCATCATAAACCGCATTCCCGAGCTGGTCATTTCCGTGCTGCTGGTCGTCGGCGGTATCCGTATGGTAAAGGGCAGAGAGATCCCCGCGGGAGCCTTCCCCGGGGAAGGGACGAATGACCCCGGTGAGGAAACGGAAACGAAATGAGAAGGGTCCGCAGAGTGGGCAGCTTCACCTCGGGAGCTGTGATGGTAGTGTCGGGGGTCCTCCTGATGATGCATACCGTTTTCGGCACTCTCAGCTACAGGGAGATCTTCCGCTTCTGGCCGGTGATCCTCATTGGCCTGGGCGCGGAAATGCTCCTGTCCGTAAGGGGAGGGGATGATTACAGGTACGACGGGGCGGCGGTGGTGATGATGTTCGTCACGCTGCTCTTCGCCATGGCCTTCGGAGCCGCGGAAATGATGTATGCAGCGATGTGAGCCGGTATGCGTAAAAAATGATCACAAAACGATCAGCAGTTGTTGAGTTCTCAAAAAAGCAAACAACGTGATGATCAAAATGATGTGGAGGTGTGACTTGGGTCACGCCTCTTATCTTACTATATACATAAAGAATCAGCGATGGGACATGTGATGCATTTGAATACTCTATCCTCTGACGATTTCAGTTTTCTGTAGATATTCATGTGTGTAGCCCTGTCAGTTACCGGCAACGAAAAACAACCTGCCCCGTTTTCGGGGCAGGTTGTTTACTTCCGTTATAAATATATATGTCTATGATCACAGTCAAGCTTATGTCTCAAGGACGCTGAATATCCCGCGATCCGTCATTCCTTCATCTGTTCGGCCCTGTCGCTGGTGACCAGGGCGTCTATTATCTCGTCGAGATCTCCGTCCAGGACCTCTGAGAGCCTGTAGAGGGTGAGGTTTATGCGGTGGTCCGTTATCCTTCCCTGGGGGAAGTTATAGGTGCGGATCCTTTCGCTGCGGTCTCCGCTTCCCACCTGGCTCTTCCTGTCCTCGGCGATGGCGGCCTGCTGCTTGCGTGTCTCCATCTCCAGAAGCCGCGATTTGAGTATCTTCATTGCCTTGTCGCGGTTCTTGAGCTGGGACTTCTCATCCTGGCAGGAAACCACTATGCCCGAGGGGATGTGGGTGAGCCTTACTGCGGAATCCGTGGTGTTGACGCACTGTCCGCCGTTGCCCGTGGCCCTGAAAACGTCCACCCTGATATCGTTGGGGTCCACCTCGATCTCGATGTCCTCCGCCTCCGGCAGCACCGCCACCGTGGCAGCGGATGTATGGATCCTTCCTCCGCTCTCGGTCTCGGGGACTCTCTGCACCCTGTGGGTGCCGCTCTCGTACTTGAGGCGGGAATAGGCTCCCTTGCCCTTGATCAGCACGATGACTTCCTTGTAGCCTCCTATGCCGATCTCCGTGGCGCTCATCATCTCCGTCTTGTAGCGGTGACGTTCCGCGTAGCGCAGGTACATCCTCAGAAGGTCTCCCGCGAACAGTGCAGCCTCGTCTCCGCCGACTCCCGCACGGATCTCCACGAAAACGTTCTTGTCATCGTTGGGGTCCTTCGGCAATAGCAGGGTCTTCAGTTCCTCCTCGCAGGAAGCGATCCTTGCGTGCAGCGCGCTGATGTCCTCGTGCAGGAGCTGTCTGAACTCCTCATCGGGATCGTCCGCGAGCATCTGTTTGTTGTCCTCCAGCTGGCGGTTCAGATCCGCGTATTCCTCATATTTTTCAACGATGGGCTCCAGAGCGGCCCTTTCCTTCATGAGCTTTCTGAAGGTATTCTGATCCGAGATGATCTCGGGTTTGGATATCTCTTCCGTCAGGGACTCGTACTTGTCCCTGAGTCCCGCAAGTTTTTCAAGCATCTGGCTTTTCCTCCGAAAGATAATTATACATTATGAGAGGCGTACAGGGAAGTCATTTCAGTATATTGACCTTCAGCCTTATGTCCTCTCCGGGGGTCGTGATCACCGTATTGCACCGGGAATAGAACCTTGAGAAGATCCTCGCCCCGTAATATTCCTTCTGCTTCTCGCTGGAGAGGTTCGTGGTGATGATCGTGGGAAGGCCTGCCCTGAAACGGGTATCGATAAGCTCGAACATCAGATTCTCCGTGAAGTTCGTCTGCCTCTCCGTCCCCAGATCGTCTATCACCAATAGGTCGCAGCTCTCAGCGAGAGACTTCATGCCGCTCTCCTCTCCGGAGAACATCTCCTCCTGGAAGATCTCCACTATGCGGTAGGCCGCAAGGCACATCACCGTACAGCCCTTAGCGATAAGTTCGGAACAGATGATGCGGGCTATAAGGGTCTTGCCGCTTCCCGGCACCCCGATGATGGCCAGATTGGCGGGAGAAGCGCCGAATTCCGAGATATACTTCAGCATGGCTCTTTTGTCCTTTGCTGCGAGCCTGCGGAACTCCTCTTTCCCGTAGATCTCTGTATCGAAGCTGTCGGCTCCGGGACGGGAGGCGTATTCCGAGGAATAGCCCTCGCCGTAGCACTTTTCTATGATGTGTCTAGTCACACAGCGGCACTGCTTTCCTCCGGCGATGCCGGTGTCGGAGCATTCCGCGCACAGCGGGACATAATCTCCCACAGTCTGCGCCAGGCCGAGCCTTTCCGCTTCCGCGTCAAAGCGCTTTTCGGCGTCCGCGACGAGGCGGTCCGTCTCGTCCGCGTTATGGAGCCCCCTGATCTCGTCGGTGTATATGCGGCTTATCTCTTTTCTTATCTCAAGAAGGGAGGGGTTCTTCCTTATGGTCTCCTCTTTTGTGTTTTCATGTTCCTGCCTTCGCTCCGAGAGCATGGCGAGGTAGTCCCTTCTCGCGTCATCGACTATGCTCATCACTCATCCTCCCCGGAATTGAACAGCTTGTCAAGAAGGTCGGGATCGTACTCCGCCTCCAGGTCAGGCATCGAGCGGTCCTTGGAGGATCCCTTCGACGACGAGGACAGGAAGGAGGGAGTGCTCTTTCCTTCATGCCAGGCCGTGAGGACCTTATCCACGTAGCTGAAGGTGGCCTTTCTCGTGTTCGTGGTCTCCGCGACAGCCTTCTTCACGGTCTCCATGTCCATCCCCCAGGAATCGAACCATTTGTCCATCAGGTCCCTCTCGGGCTTCGTGGGCAGGTCGTACCTTCCCATCTCCTTTAAGACTTCCTTGTTTCTCCTGTTGTCGGCGTCCCGCTTTTCTATGTAGTCGGAAAGGCCGTCATAGGTGGTGATGCCCATGTCGTGGTATACGTCCGCCATGGTGTTCCAGTAGTTGAAGCTGTTCTTTCCCCTGCTGATGCAGTCCTCCACCATCAGTACCACCGTCTGGGTGGAGAATTTGTATTCATCCGTCCAGAACAGGACGGTCTGCTGTTCCTCGTGGGCCATGGGACGGCCCATGCGGGCCTCAAGATCCCTGAACATCTCGACGTACTTTCTTCCGCGGCTCTTCTGGCGGGGCTTCTCCGCCGGGGGCGGCGTCATGCTGGGCACATAGAGCTTCGAGGCCAGGGACATGAATTCCAGGCTCGTCTCGTCGTCTGAGGAAGAGGTTATCCTCACCGCGTCCTGGCCCTCCCAGTACTTCCATGCCTTTTTCACATCCGACACGGACAGGTCCAGGGCGGCGGCGATATCGTCGTCGGAAAAGGACTGTCCCAGGGTGCAGCACTTGAGACCGTAGAGGTATACCTTGACGTAGTCCCCCCTTGCCTGGGGCATGTAGTGGGTGAGGAAGGCATTCTCCACGGTGGTGGTCCTTATATCATCGCTCTGGGCATTGAATTCAAAATGGTTCATGGTCTTTTTCCCTTTCAGAGACAGCACATATACTATACCACAAATCCGGGGCGTTTTGCCATCAAAGAAGAGAATACTCGCCTAAGGGGAGAAGTGAGTTCGTTTTTCATTAAAGCTCAGGGTGCAGATAAAATACTTGGCGGGATATTTCCTTACTTTGATAAAATGTTTTATAATAGCGTCAGTAAACGACTGGGGGGACCAATGCAGAAGTCAAAGTACTTTAAGGGACAGAAGATCGATTCAAAGATCTACCTGATCAAGAAGTTCGATGTGAAGCAGGCCAAGAACGGAAGCCTTTTCGCGGACATGATCTTTTCCGACATGGACGGCGAGATCAGCGCGAAGAAATGGGACGTTTCTCCCGAATTCGCGGTGAGCTACGACGTGGGAGGCTTCGCCAGGGTCAGCGCCGTGGTGCAGACCTACAACGACGGGTTGCAGCTCATCATCAACAGGATAGAGCCGGCGATACCCACTGACGCGGAGCTCAGGACACTGATAGAATGCGCGCCGTATCCCTCGGACAAAATGTTCGAGCGGATCTGCGAAGTCATAAACAACTTCAGGGATGAGGACATAAAAAAGATCACCCTGCACTTCATGAACACCTGCAGGGAGAAGCTGATGTACTATCCCGCCGCCAAGACCTTCCACCACGCGGTGAAGGGAGGGCTCCTCTACCACATGTACGGGATGCTCAGAAGCGCATCGGCCCTCAGCGGCATATATGACTTTCTCAATACGGACCTGCTGTTTTCGGGAGTCATCCTCCACGATATAGCAAAGACGAAGGAGCTGGTCTCCGACACCAACGGCATCGTCTCCGACTACAGCGCCGAGGGAAAGCTCCTGGGTCACATAACCATCATGGTATGCGAGATAGACGCGGCAGCCAGGGAACTCGGCATACCGGAGGACAAGGCTCTGCTCTTAAAGCATATGGTGCTCTCCCATCATTACGAGCCGGAGTACGGCAGCCCCGTGATGCCCATGTTCGCGGAAGCTGAGATGCTCCATCATCTGGACATGATCGACGCCAGGATGTACGCTTTCAAAAAGACGACAGATTCCGTGCCCGCCGGCACATTTGCCCCCAACGTGTGGATACTGGACAACCGCAGCATCCTCAACCACGGGCTCAACGACAAGGAGGAAAATAAGTGAACTTTTTACTCGTAGCCTTATCCGCGCTTATGGTGTACATGAGCTCAAGAGCTCTTGTGATCACCTGGAAGAACAAGAAGGACCTCGGAGAGATACTGGTCTCCGGGTACGGCGGCATCAAGAACGCCGACCGTTCCCAGTTCATGATCACCCTCACGTGTCTCGTCATATGGGGCATATCGATCTACCGCTTCGGCACCGTTTTCATCAACAGCCTCTACATGCTGATCCTGGCCGCGGCGATGCTCATATTCTTCATGATCTCGGTGGTGCAGCTCAACGTGGTGCCCGGGTTCTATGAAAGATATGTGGCCACCGGCTCCATGATCTGCGCCTACAAGGACATCTCCCGCTATGAGATTGCTCCCCACCGCAAGAGGAGCGGCTTCTCATACGTGTACATCAACGGAAGGCCCGGACTTCTGTCCTCCGGCATCAGGATACTGGTGCAGGACAGCGACCTGCCCGAGGTCAAGAGGATACTCAAGAAGAGAGTCAAGTGATCCTGTGAGGTTTTAAATGGCACAGTTATACTACCGCTATTCCAGCATGAATGCGGGCAAATCGATCGAACTTATCAAAATAGCCCATAACTATGAGGAACAGGGCAAGAGGGTCCTTCTTATGAATTCCTACCTGGATACCCGCTACGGAAAGAACGTGGTGGCTTCCCGCATAGGCATCAAGAAGGAGGCCATCTCCTACGACGGCACCACTTCCATACTGGACGTGCTGAACAAAGCCAGGGAGGAGTCGGATGAGCCCATCCACTGCATCCTCATCGACGAGGGACAGTTCCTTACCGAGAAACAGGTGATGGAGCTTGCCCAGATCGTGGACTACATGAACATACCTGTAATAGTATACGGACTGAAAAACGACTTTTCGAACCACCTGTTTGAAGGCAGCCAGGCTCTGTTGATCTACGCCGACAAGATAGAGGAGATCAAGACCGTCTGCTGGTTCTGTGACAAGAAGGCCACCATGGTCCTTCGGGTCATAGACGGCAAACCCGTTTACGACGGGGAACAGGTGATGATAGGCGGGAACGACAGCTACATCCCGGTATGCCGCAAGTGCTACGGCAACCCGAACCTGGAGAGCCTGTCGGAGAAGCATTCGCCGGAAGAATAAAAAACAACGGAAAGTAAGCTGGAAGGTCTGCCCTTTCAGCTTTTTTGTGGAAAAAATGAAAACAAAACAGAAGGATTCCCTGTGGACCAGGGATTTCACCATTATAACCGTGGGCAGCGTCATCTCCATGTTCGGGAACTCACTGTCAGGCTTCGCCATGAGCCTGCTGGTGCTGGACTATACCGATTCATCGATGCTCTTTGCCCTCTACATAGTCATGTTCACCCTGCCCCAGGTCATAATGCCTGTGGTGTCGGGAGCGCTTCTGGACCGCTTCTCCCGCAAGAAGACCATCTATACCCTGGACTTCATCTCCGCTGGGATGTACCTTCTGGTGGGCATCCTTCTTCGCAGGGGATGGTTCAGCTTCCCCCTGTTCGCGGTCTACATCTTCATAGTGGGCTCGATAAACAGCATCTACTTCGTGGCCTTCGACAGCTTCTATCCCCTTCTTATCACGGAGGGCAACTTCCAGAGGGCCTACTCCATAGCCAGCGTGCTGGAGACATTGAGCAACATCATGGTGCCGGTATCCGCCATCATCTACAGGACACTGGGGATCTCGCCCCTTCTGATGATAAACGCCCTGTGCTTCTTCGGAGCGGCTGTGATGGAGACCAGGATAGAGGCGGACGAGGAATACATAGAAAAGCAGAAGTCCCATGTCACCGGCAGCGGCGTCTTCGGAAGGTTCTTCGGGGACCTGAAGGAGGGCCTCAGGTACCTCATGGCGGAAAAGGGTCTTCTGGCGGTCGCGGTATATTTCACCTTTTCCTCTGTCTCCAGCGGCGCCGCCAATGTGCTGACGTTGCCGTACTTCAAAAGCACCTTCGAGAACGGGGAGTTCGTCTACATGCTGGTGTGGGGGATGGCGGTGGCCGGAAGAGCCATCGGGGGGATGATACACTATAAATTCAAGATCCCCGCTCAGTACCGCTACGCCATAGCCCTGAGCGTATACATCATACTTTCGATATCCGAGGGGTTCTACCTGTACTTCCCGATAATAGTGATGCAGATATGCTGCTTCATGTCGGGCTTTCTCGGGGTCACCAGCTATACCATCAGGATCAGCGCCACCCAGCGCTACGTGCCCGATGAGAAGAAGGGCCGCTTCAACGGCGCCTTCGTAATGCTGAACCAGGTGGGCATGCTGCTGGCGGAGGTGATGGCGGGAGCCCTCGGGGACCTGTTCGACCCGAGATACATCATAACGGGCTTCATGCTGATGAACGCCGTCGCGGCGGTGGTGTTCATAGGCGGAAGAAGTAAGGAGATATCCGCGATCTACAACGTCACGGAGTGAATACCGACTGGCTGTGCATACCATCCTTTAAATAGGAATCCCACGAATTCATTCGTGGGAGGATGTCAAGAAAAGCGGCATCATCGCATGGGCATATGTGGATCGATCGCATCCACTGTCCGCTCAGACAATAATATTAAAATAACATAACGATAATGTCAGTTCCGTCCGCCGCAGTCCGGGGCGCAGGTTCACAGTTCGTCCATAAACAGAAAATCACTCAGTTTGTAATGATATACCGTGCTTGTGGAAAAATCGATACTGTCATTCGTGACGATGATCTTTTTCACACTGTTGTCGATACCGCTGAAGGCGGAAAACTCCCTGTCGTATGCTTTTGTTTCGACCACACTGTAAGCGACCTGAACAAGATATATCTTTCCGTCCTTCACTGCACGAAAATCGATCTCCTTTCCCCTGTTGTCGTATACAGTTACTGTGTAACCCATATATATCAGTTCATTCAACACGATGTTTTCAAGGTTATGGGTCACATCATATCGGTTATCCGCTATGCGGATGCTGTTCAAAGAGACATCCTCGTCATAGAGCTTGTAGAAATAATTCATCATCGTCTTTGTTTTGGGCGAGTAGAGAGGAACATCCTGGATAACATATGCTTCTTTCAGATAACCCAGATACTTAATAACAGTAGGCACTGAGACGGAAATGTTCTGACCTTTCATGTAATCGGAGATCGATTTCGCGCTGAATACCCTGGCATTTGAGACGAGAAGGTAATCGACGATCCTTTCAAACACATCTCTTTTCCTGATGATGTAGCGGTTTTCGAGGTCATTGTAAATGATAGTGCTGTTTAAGTCATTCAGATACCTTTGCATCGAGTCCCGGTCCGGCTGCTCGAGGGAAGCAGGAAAGCCGCCCCAGATCAGATAGTCGCTGATATCGTAATCGTGCCCCAGCTGGTCGGCATATTCCTTCGCTTCACGATATACGAAAGGTCTCACCCTGAAAGAAACATAACGGCCGGACAGCTCTTTGGTGAACTCTCTGGAAAGCAGTTTTGAATTGCTGCCTGTAGCAAAGACAGATGTGTTATACAGTCGGATCGTTCTCAATGCTTCGTTCCAGCCCTCTACGTTCTGGATCTCATCCAGGAAGACGTATAGTTTGTCATCCCCCAGGCGGTCTTTCACATATTCAATGAGTGCGTCTGCATCGGGAATACTTTTGTGGACAGGTCTGAGGTCGAAATCCAGAAACAGGCACCTTTTTCCTTCTGCCTGCAGTTCATCCATCACTTGTTTGAGAATGACAGATTTTCCGCATCTGCGTATACCGGTGATTATTTTTACCAGATCGCTGTCATAGAATGGTCTGATCTGGCTCATGTACTTTTCTCTGATGATCATGATTATCCTCTTTTCGAGGATAATTATAGTTTAAGATTTGGCGG
>CADBPP010000076.1 GCA_902796565.1 uncultured Eubacteriales bacterium
ACGCTTCATCCTGCCCTCTATCTTGAAGGAATTCACCCCGATCGCTTCCAGCTCCCTGAGATGGGGAATGATGCACAGGTCCTTCAGGGACAGCGCGTAGTCCCTTTCGGAGGTCTTAAAGTCCAGCCGGCAGGGCTGTGCGCAGAGGCCTCTGTTTCCGCTCCTGCCTCCGATCATTGAGGACATGTAGCATGCCCCGGAAACGCTCATGCACAGGGCTCCGTGGACGAACACCTCCAGCTCCATGTCCGGCACCTGCTCCCTGAGGGATCTGATCTCCCCCAGGGAGAGCTCCCTTGCCACCACGGCTCTGGAGAACCCCATTTTCTTCAATGCTTTCAGACCTTCGGCGTTATGCACCGCCATCTGGGTGGAAGCGTGAAGACTCAGACGCGGGCAGATGTTTTTAGCGAACTCCGCGCAGGCCAGATCCTGCACTATCACCGCGTCCGCTCCGGCACGGGCCACCTTCACCAGCTCGTTTTTCAGCATGTCCAGTTCGTCGTCGCACACCAGGGTGTTCAGGGTTATGTACACCTTCACTCCCCTTTCATGGCAGTAGCGTACGGATCTTTCCAGATCTTCATCTCCGAAATTGGAGGCGTTTCTCCTGGCGTTCAGGGCCTTCGTCCCGAAATAGACCGCGTCGGCGCCGCTTCGCACCGCCGCGATGAGCTGTTCTTCACCGCCCACGGGCGAGAGGATCTCACTTTCCATTGTACTTCTCCGAAATATAGTCCACCGCCTTCATGTAGCTCTCAAAGCCTTCTCCCATGAAGGTCTTCTCACAGGCAAGGGAGGTGTATGTGAATCTGCGGAACTCTTCCCTTGATGATATATCGCTCATATGCACCTCCACACAGGGCACTTCCACCGCCCTCAGGGCGTCGAGGATCGCCACCGACGTGTGGGAATATCCTCCGGCGTTGATGATGATGGCCGTGTCCTCCCCGAGGCACTTCTGTATGCGGTCGATGATGTCACCCTCATGGTTGGACTGGAACACCTCGCATTCCATTGCGTGCTCTGCGGCGCGGCGGATGATGCCTTCACAGAGATCATCATAGCTGCCCGTGCCATAGATCTGCTTTTCCCTTATGCCGGTAAGGTTTATGTTCGGTCCGTTTATAACTGTGATCTTCACTGATATCGCTCCTTCTTATCCTTCCCGGAACATTTTCGCGAACAGATCGTCCAGCTCCGTCCTGAGTCCGCTCACGCTCTCTTCGAGCCCCGCGGCATTGGAGTGCATGATGTCGCAGCACTCTTCGTAGATGCCCTTTCTCTGTTCATACAGCTTTTCGAGGCCCTCCCTGCTCGCGGACAGGGGACGTCCCCTGGTGCACAGGCTCTCCAGATCCCTCTGAAGATATACGACGATACCATTGCGGCGAAGGGCCCGCCTGTTCTCCGCGGAAAGGACCGCTCCTCCCCCGCAGGCTATGACCGTATGTCTGAGGGAGGATACCTCAAGGATGCTTCGGGCCTCCACTCCCCGGAAGTACTTTTCACCGTAGCGCCGGATCAGCTCCTCCGGGCTTCTGCCCGTCCTCTTTTCTATGTGCCTGTCGGTGTCCACGAAATCCATTCCCAGATCCCTGGCGAGGCGGCTGCCCACGGTGCTCTTGCCGCATCCGGGCATGCCCACCAGCACGATGTTCATGGGATACCTCATGGCAACGGACAGGATATCCCCGGGGACATCCCCGGAGGGCTCTCTATCGCAGAACAGCTCATGGGACGCCCAGGCCTGGGATATCAGCATGTCCATGCCTCCCACCGCTCTGATGCCGGCGTCCCGGGCCCGCAGCACCAGTTCCGTGGACATCGGCGTGTACACTATATCCACTAGCGCTTCGCATTCGGCAAATTTCCCGGGATCGATAAGGGCACTGCCGCAGTCCGGGCTCATCCCCACAGGGGTGGTGTTCACTATCACCTGGGCATAGCTGTAGCGCTTCGGGTCGCAGTACTCCTCCCCGCCGCTGCGGGAGATCACCGTCACGTCCTTCGCTCCCCTCTTTTCCAGGACATATCTCACCGTGCCGCAGGATGCTCCCGATCCCAGTATCAGGCATCTTTTCCCGGATACTTCTATACCGTAGCGCTCAAGGGTATGTCCGAAGCCGAAGGCGTCGGTGTTGTATCCCCAAAGGGACCCGTCCCTGTTGACCACGGTGTTGACACAGCCGCAGCCCAGGGCAGTTTCCGAGACATGATCGCACAGGGCCATGGCGGTCCTTTTGAAGGGCATGGTCACATTTATTCCCTCGAAGACGCGGTGCTTCATGAAGGCGGGAAAGTCGTCGGCATCCATCTGGGCAAGGCGGTAGCTGCCGTCTCCAAAAAGGGAGTGGATGTAGGGGGAGCAGCTCGCGGAGATCCTCTCCCCCACGAGCCCCCGGACGAAGCCCATCTCATGCTGGTACAGCCTGGAGTAGGCGATGATGTTTTCATATATCCCGCTGACGTAGTATGAAAAGCGTCCGTCCGCCGCTGAGGCGGCGCGGGAAATGACCTGTTCCTCCCTCTCACGGTTCCTTACGCTGACGGAATCGCCCTTTTTGGCCCTGCCAACGGCCTCGGAAAGCTTCATCCGCTCATTCAGAAGGGACGCGATCTTTTCGTCCGTTTCGTCTATTTTTTTCCTGATCCTGTCGATATCGTTCACATTTCCTCCTTAAGGATCATGTCACAGACCGCTATGGCGCATGACGCTTCGATAACGGGCAGTGCCCTGACTGCTATGCATGTATCGTGCCTTCCCTCTATCTCGAGCACGGTATCCTCCATCCTTTCAAGATCCACGGAATGCTGGGGCAGGGCTATGGACGGGGTGGGCTTCACCGCGGTACGGAAAATGAGGGGCATGCCGGTGGTTATCCCGCCGAGGATCCCTCCCGAGGAATTGCTCTCGAAGGCGATCCTCCCTTCCCGGATCCTGTAGCCGTCGTTGTTATCGCTCCCCCTCATCCTGGCGGATGAGAAGCCGGAACCGAACTCTATGCCCTTCACCGCGGGAACGGCGAACACCGCTGAGGCTATCCTCCCCTCGGTGCCCTCGTACAATGGGCCTCCGAGGCCGGACGGAAGGCCTGTGACGGCGCATTCTATTACTCCGCCCACGGAATCTCCCTTTCTGCGGGCGCTTTCTATCTCCATCTTCATTAACTTCGCGGACCGGGAGGAAACGCACGGGAAATCATCGCATATCTCCCGGGTGGGATCCACCGGGTCATAGGGTATGTCGAAGATCTCCCCGACGCTGAAAAGATGGGAAAATATCCTTATGCCCCTCTCCTCCAGAAGCTGTATGACGAGGCCTCCGGCGGCGCAAAGAGGCGCGCTCATCCTTCCGGAAAAGGCTCCGCCTCCCGAGGGGATGCTCCCGGTCTTCATATATGCCGCCAGATCCGCGTGGCCCGGCCTCGGCACATGGGAGATAAGATCGTAATCCTCTTTTCTTACGTCCGTATTGTCGAGCATGATCACCACCGTGCTTCCGTCGGTCTCCCCGTCTCTCATGCCGCTGACGAAAACGGGGATATCCTTCTCCCTCCTGGCTGTCCCTCCGTTCTCCGGGGAGGGCGAACGCCTTTTCATAAAGGCGGCAAGCTTTTCCATGTCGGGTCTGAAACCCGCCGGCAGGCCGCTCAGGGCTGCGCCGACGAAGGGCCCGTGGCTCTCTCCGCTTATCTCAAGCCTCAGCTTTTCTCCGAAACAGTAGGTCTTGTTATCCAATTTTCGCTCCCAGCCTTTCCAGATCTTTATAAAACTCGGGATATGATTTGTCCACCGACTGGGCGCCCTTTATCACACAGCCGCATCTTAAGGAAGCCACCGCCATTGCCATGGCGATGCGGTGATCCGCGAAGCTGTCCGCGGTGAAAAATGACGTCTCCGAAGGGATGATGGAAAGCGCATCCTCCTCCATCACACATCGGCATCCCATGGAAGTCAGTCCGGCGCAGAGGGCCTCCAGCCTGTCCGACTCCTTGTAGCGGAGCCGTCCCACACCTCTGAGGATGCTCGGAGTCCCGGCGTTTGCGGCCAAGGCCGCTATCACCGGCACCAGATCCGGTATGCCGTCACAGTCGGCCTCGATCCCTGTGAGGGGAGATGAGACCACGCTGACGCTGCCGTCGCCTCGCAGGTCTACGGGCGCTCCCATTTTTCTGAGGATATTTATTATCTCCCGGTCAGGCTGCAGGGAATCCTCCCTGAGGCCCCGGACCGTGCAGCTGCCTGCTATCGCTCCCGCGGCGAGGATGAACGCGGCGGAGGACCAGTCCCCTTCCGCGAAATATTCCTTCGGCGGAGCGTAGTCCTTACCGTCCATGATGAATCCTCCCGCGCTGTCCCTTCCTAGGGTTATGCCGAAATCCCTGAGGACGCCCTCAGTCAGAGCGATATATCCTTCGGACGAAATGTCCGTCGACGGTGTGAGAGTGCTTTCACCCTTTGCGAAGGGAAGGGCCATCATCAGACCCGAAAGATACTGGCTGGTGATGTCGGAGGGCACCGAGTAGCTGCCGCTTGTCAGAGTGCCGCTGACAGAAAGTGGGTCGCGGCTTACGCTCACTCCGTGCCTTTCCAGCTCGGAAAGCAGGCTCTCCACAGGTCTTTCACTGAGCCTGCCGCCCCTCAGAAACACTGTATCCACTCCCCTGACAGCTGCGCCGCACAGCATGAACCTCAGGGTGGAGGCGCTCATGAGGCAGTCTATCTCAGCCTTTTCGGGTGCTTCTCCCCGGCAGATATCCACGTATCCGTCCCCGGTACGCACATTGGCTCCCAGAGCCCTCAGGGCCCCGATGGTGGATCTTACGTCCGCGGGCGCATCTCCGCAGAATGCTATACGCACCGGATAAGGAGAGAAGGAAGCGCAAATCAGCGCGCGGTGCATCACCGACTTTGAAACGGGTATGGTCACACAGCCCCGTATCACCGAGGGATATATCCTTACATCCATGAGCGGGCCTTTCCCAGGACAGAGGGGATATCCTTAAGGGGTATGCTCACGGTCTCGAGCTCCCCGGGACGTTTCGCCACCACGAGGCGTACGTCCTCCCCGCTGTTCTTTTTATCGTAGCGGACCAGCTCCGCCACGTCATCGTCATCCATTCCGGGCATCCCGGTGATGCCTCTGGAATCGAGCTTTCCGACCAGATCCCGGTACAGTGAACCGGGAGCGATGCCCTCCGCGGCCGCCCATGCGCATACGGTCTTCATCCCGTAGCCCACAGCCGCTCCGTGGGATATGCTGTATCCGCTGAGGGCTTCGTAAGCGTGACCGAAGGTATGCCCAAAATTCAGAAGGTTCCTCCGGCCGCGGTCGAATTCATCCTCCGCGACAAAATCCGCCTTCAGAGAGAGGCACTCATATATCATACGCGGGAGGTCCTGTATCAGGGAGATGTCCCGTCCGCTGATGATGTCATACTTTATCACCTCGCCGTAGCCCTCACCCAGCTGGGCCGGGCTCATCGTTTTCAGGAACATGCTGTCCGCGATCACCATAGAGGGCTGGCGGAAGGTGCCCAGAAGGTTCTTCTTTCCGCCAAAGTCCAGCGCGTTCTTTCCTCCGACGCTGCTGTCGGTCATGGCGATGATGCTGGTGGGGACGTTTATGAGCTTTACTCCCCTCATATATATGTCCGATATGAAGCCTGCAAGATCCGTGACGGCGCCTCCTCCCACGCCCATGACGCAGGAGTCCCGGGAAAAGCCGCGGGAACTCATTATTTCCGCCGCCCGCATCACGGAATCCATATTTTTGTCGTTTTCCGCGCTGTCCACCGTCATAACAGTGACGCGGGACGGCAGAGAAGAGAAGAACCTCTCCAGAGCATCCCCCCACAGGGAAAGGACCCTGCCGTCGCATACGGCAAGGATGTCCCGTACGCCTTCAAGACAGGCAAAACAGGACGTTTCGCCGAGGATATCCTCCCCGATGAACACGTCATAGGGTTCCCGCGCGTTTACATGAAGTGTTTTAATACCGCCCATTTTCAGAGGATCTCCCTTATGGCCGAGGCTTTGCGGATTATCCCCGCCAGGGTCTCATGATCGATCGCCTGGGCGGAATCGCTGAGGGCCTTCTCAGCTCTGTCCGAGGTCTCTATCATCAGGCCGTCCGCTCCGGCGGCCACCGCCGCCAGTGAAAGGGCCGACACGAGACGCCGCTCCCCCGCCGCGTGGGACGGGTCCGCGAACACGGGAAGGCCGGTCCTGGCCCTGAGGGCCGCGATGGCGGAAACATCCAAAGTGTTACGGGAGACCGTCTCAAAGGTCCTTATGCCTCTCTCGCAAAGGATGACTCTTTCGTTCCCGCCGCTGAAGATATATTCGCAGGCATACATGAGCTCGTCCACGGTACTGCCCGCGCCCCTCTTGAGGAGAACCGGCTTGCCGCAGCGGCCAAGGGCTTTGAGAAGCTCGAAATTCTGCATGTTATGGGCCCCGACCTGCAGTATGTCTATGTCGCGGAAGCTGTCGAGATAGCTCTCGGAAGGGATCTCGCAGACTGTGGGAAGGCCGCTCCTTTTTCCCGCAGCGGCTATCCTCTCCAGGGCCTGCCTGCCCAGCCCCTGGAAAGCGTAGGGCGATGTGCGGGGCTTGAAGGCCCCGGCCCTGAACATGCGGGCTCCGGCGGAGGCGGCCTTAAGGGCCAGGGCGTCCAGATCCTGGTCCTCCTGCACGGCGCAGGGCCCTGCAATGACGCACAGATCCCTTCCGAGTACGATGCCTGCATATTCGAAGGAAGACCCTTCCGATTCGCACAGGAGGGGCTTTCTGTCCACCGGTATGAGCTTCTCCACGATGGAAAAGCCCCGGATCATCTGGCAGACGTCCTCTCCGGGACAGCTCGTACAGACGTAAACGACGCATCCTTCCATGAGCATGCGGGAGAAAACGATCCCCCTGCCGGAAAGGAAGGAGACTAGGGGAGCTTCCTCTGTCCCGGAGACATCACTCCTCAGTACTATTATCATCTCTGTTCACCTCGTCCCATCTTCTTATCAGCGAGCCCTCGGGAAAGACCGTGTCCGTGGGGATCAGGACCTTCTGCATGGGATGGGGAGCGGCGTCGATCATCCGGCCCTCTTCGTCGAACATCTCATCCGCCTTTAAGATCACAGGCCTCCGGCCCGGCGAGACCACTTCCAGGATATCGCCACGGCTGAAGTGGTTCCTCTGCTCTGCCGCCAGGCAGTCCCCTTCCCTGCCCCTGACCACGCCGACGAAACGGCATGACTGGGTATATTCTCCGCTGTTGTATGTATTTTTTCTCTCTTCACCGTAATAGAAGCCGGTGGAATACGGGCGGTGGCTCACCGCCTCCAGCTCCCTGTTCAGATATTCAAAGTCCCTGCATCCGTCCAGGGCGCTGCGGTACGCGTTCGTGACCGTGGCGCAGTAATAAGCCGTCTTCATCCTGCCCTCTATCTTGAAGGAATATATGCCGCTATCGCGCATCTCGTCCAGATGCTCTATCATCTTCATGTCATGGGATGAAAGGATCGCGCTCTTTTCGCCGTCCTCCTCCACCGGGTAGTATTCCCCGGGACGGTTCTCCTCATAGAGATAGTACTTCCATCTGCAGGGCTGGGTGCATTCCCCCCGGTTGCCGCTGCGGCCTGTGAGATATGAGCTTATCAGGCACCTTCCGGAATAGGCCATGCACATGGCGCCGTGGACGAAGGCCTCCAGCTGGAGGTCGTCCGGCAGGGCCTTTCTCATTTTGCGGATCTCTTCGAGGGACAGCTCCCGGGCCAGCACTATTCTCTCCGCTCCCAGGGAGCGGTAGACCATGGCGGAAGCGTAGTTCATGCAGTTCGCCTGGGTGCTCACGTGCACGCTCATGGAAGGCACGCTCTTTTTGATGGTATCTATGGCGCCCAGGTCCGAAACGATGAGGGCGTCCGCCCCTATGTCCCTGAGCTCTGAGGCGTAGTCCCCCAGTCCCTCTATCTCGTCGTGGAAAGCGAAGCTGTTCACCGTGACGTAGAGCTTTCTGCCCATGGAATGGACATAGCCGCAGGCCTCGCTGAGGGTCTCGGGGGTAAAGGCAGCCTTGGAGGAACGCAGCTGGAGCATCGGGCCGCCGACGTAGACGGCGTCCGCCCCGTACATCACCGCGGCTTTTACGGTCTCCATGTCCCCCGCCGGGGAAAGCAGTTCTGTGCTGTTCATAATGATGCCTCCGGATGAGCATAATCTGACATTTTATTTTACATCTTTTGGCGCTCTTTATCAATCATTCACTTTCCCGGCGGACCAATAAATGCTATACTTATGAGGATTCAATTTGAAAAAGGTGACAGATATGATCGATATGGCATCCGCTCTCAGAGAACAGAAAGTGGACGAAAATCTTATAAATATGGCTCTGGAATTCCGTGACCGCTACACGGTGGAAGAACCCTACCTGAACCGCCTCGTTCAGCCCGCCAACATTTTCTACGGCAAGGACGTATGGGAGATGGCCATCGCCGCCATCCTCAAGGGAAACAACATCCTGCTCTCCGGGCCCAAGGCCACCGGCAAGAATGTTCTGGCCGACAACCTGGCCTGCCTGTTCGGAAGGCCGGAGTACAATATCTCCTTCAACGTGACCACGGATTCCAGCAACCTCATCGGCACGGATACCTTCACCGACAATGAGGTGCGTCTCCGTAAGGGCCCCGTCTACCAGTGCGCGGAATGCGGCGGATTCGGCATCTTCGACGAGGTCAACATGGCAAAGAACGACGCGGTGAGCGTCCTGCACTCAGCCCTTGACCACAGAAGGATCATCGACGTCCCGGGATACGAAAAGATCTTCCTGCACGACGCCACCAGGTTCATCGGAACCATGAACGCCGGCTATGCGGGCACCAAGGAACTCAATGAGGCCCTGGTCTCCCGTTTCCTGGTGATAGACATGCCCAGGCTCGACCATGACACGGTGGTGAAGATCCTCCGCGACAACTTCCCGAAGGCGAAGCCCCTGGCGGTGGAGCAGTTCGCGGGGCTGTTCCTGGACCTGCAGCTCAAATCCCTCAACAGCGAGATCTCCACGAAGGCTGTGGACCTCAGGGGCATGATAGCCGCCATACGCACCATCGAGATCGGTCTCGCCCCCCAGAAGGCCATCAGGATGGGCATCACCTACAAGAGCTTCGACGTATTCGAACGGGACATCATCAACGACGTGATCCTGACCAGGATCCCCGCCGACTGGACTCCCGCCGACATCTTCTAGGCAGTAATGGACGCACAGACTTATTCCGTATACGACAGCGAGGATTATGAGCTGCAGCTCACCGGCAGGATCATGAACCTCGTCTGGACCGTCAGCGGAGATTACACCACACACTACGCGCCGGACACGGAGCTGTTCAAGCGCTCCCAGGCCATGTGCCTTTACGACGCGATAAAGCAGGGGGCTTTCGCCAAGTATTTCGACCGCGACAGCCTTGCCCTGTACATACTTAAAAAAGTCTACCTCGGCGCGGACTATGACATGCTCAATTCCGTCGCCCAGATGGCGGTGGAAGCCTCCTGCCGCAGCAGGATAGAAGACGAAAGGGCAGGCATACGCCTTATCCGGAAACAGGCTCTGGACGAGATCCTCGAGTATGACTTCGAAGCCCTTAACCGCACCCTCGCGGGAAGGATGAAGCTGCAGCTGATAAAAAGCTACGTCAGCGGAGTCAACAGCGCTCCGAAATCCATGAGGGAGCCGGTGGAGATGATTCGCGAGCTGGAGAACGCCACCGACACCCAGACGATCCTGCGCACCATCGACAGCGTCTACAACCGCTACCTGGACAAGCGCTTCGAGAAGGAGCACGGAAGCTTCGAGGACGTCATGAACGTTCCGGTATCCGCCCTTCAGGACAATGACTGGAGCGACTTTTTAAAGGACGAGCTGTATCAGGACGACCTTCAGAAGGTCCTCGACGAGATCCCGAACGCCGTCACCAACTACTCCTCCAGCGGAGAAGGCAAGACCACCAGGGCAAAGGGAGGGGTCACCTACCTGAACAACGCCGACATCCAGAAGATGCTCTCCAGTGTGGAGAACACCTTCGGAAAGAGCTGCCTGTCCCCCGCCGAGACCAGAAGGCTCACCGGCAAGCTCTGCCGCGGGATCCATGACGAAAGCAGGCTTCACTTCACCAGGGGCATCCTCGCCACGCTGCCGAAGGAGCATTACCGCTACAAATACGCCCAGAGCGTGCTTTCAAAGAACCGGCTCGCCTACTACGACAACCACAGGGTGGTCAAGCGCAACATCGCCGTGATGAAGGATATCCTCAAGAACTCCCTGGTGATGCGCACCGAGAACGAGAACATACCCTCCAGAAGCGGCACGGTGGACATCAACAAGCTCTGGAAGATCGGCAGGGTCGAGACCGACAGGCTCTTCCACAAGGTCATCAAAAGAGACGAGAAGGATTTCGTCGTCGACATACTCATAGACTCCAGCGGCTCCCAGCAGTCCCGGCAGGGCAAGGTGGCGCTTCAGGCGTACATCCTGGCGGAAGCCCTTTCCGAGGTGGGCATCCCCCACCGCATCATGGGCTACAACACCTTCTGGACCTACACGGTGCTGAGGATCTTTCGGGATTATGACTCCCCGAGAAGCGAGAACTCCTCCATCTTCGAGTATCTCGCCTCCTCCAACAACCGGGACGGTCTTGCCATCAAGGCCGCTGTGGACGGGCTCATGGAACGTCAGGAGCAGCACAAGGTGCTTATCGTCCTTTCCGACGGCAGGCCCAATGACCAGCACGTGAACGAATCCAGGCCCATGGGCGGGATAATGTATACCGGTGAAGTGGGAGTGAAGGACACCGCCCGGGAGGTAAGGGCGGCGAGGATGAACAATATCGCGGTGCTGGGAGTCTTCGCAGGAAAGGAAGAGGACCTGGCGGCGGAGAAGCTCATCTTCGGAAAGGACTTCGCCTACATCAAAAACATAGCGAATTTCTCGAATATAGTGGGAATGTACCTCATAAAACAGATCGAGGAGGACTAAAAAAAGGCTGCGGAAACGCAGCCTTTCATTTATTCTTATTTTGCTTTTCTGCTCTTCATCAGGTACCACACCGACGGAGCGACGAACAGTGATGAATAGGCGCCCGCCGCGAAGCCCACGATCATGGGAAGGGTGAACTCTCTGATGGAAGTGACGCCGAACACATAGAGGCTTATGACGGCCAGCATCGTGGTGAGGGTGGTGTAGACCGTCCTCTTCACTGACTTTGTGAGGCTGTCGTCCACTATGCCGACGATATCGCTTCTGGAGTGCTTTCTGGTCTCATCCTTTATACGGTCGAACACGACTATGGATGAGTTGATCGAATAACCGAGGATCGTCAGCACCGCCGCGATGAAGGATGAATTCACCTGCAGGTGGAAGATCGCGTAGAAACCGACCATGATCAGAACATCATGCAGCAGGGCGATGATGGATGAAAGGGCGGACACGAACTCGATCCTAACGGTGATGTACAGCAGCACGCAGATGATGGTGATGGCGGAAGCCTTCAGAGCCTGGGAACGAAGTTCCTTTCCGATGGTGGGGCTCACGATGTCAAAGGAGAGCACATCCTCATCGGTTATCCCGAAAGCCTCGCAGAAATCAGCGATTATCTCGGCCTTCACGGATTCATCGAAGTTTATGGTGGACTTTATGATCACCTGGGTGTTTCCGTCACCTGCGGCGGAAATGATCATATCCTTGTCATACTTGTCGGTGACCGCCTTTATCTCGGCTGTTTCGAAGGTGCGGTGCATCTCGAACTGGGCGATGGTGCCTCCCACGAAATCGATTCCGAAGTTGAATCCCCTGATGACCATCCCGAGGATGCCGGCGATTATGAAGACGGCTGCGATCAGAAGCAGGCGCTTTGCGTTGTTTTTGGTATCGATCTTAAGCATTTGCGGCCTCCTTCTTTCCGAAGTTCAGCGATCCTCCGCCGAAGATGTCCACGATCGCCAGGATGAGGCGCTTAGTGACCACGACAGCGGTGAACATACTCACCGCAACACCGATCATAAGGGTGAGGGCGAAGCCCCTGATGGTGCCGCTTCCGAAGAAGAACAGCGCCAGGGCGGCTATGATGGTGGTCACGTTGGCGTCAAGCACGGTCCTGAATGCGATGGAGAAACCGGAATTGACGCTGGTGATGGGAGACTTTCCGAGCTTCAGCTCTTCCTTGATCCTCTCGAAGATGATGACGTTCGCGTCCACCGCCATACCTATGGAGAGGACGATGCCCGCGATACCCGTAAGGGTGAGGGTCACCTTCAGAAGGGAGATGATGTAAAGGAATATCACCACGTAGATGCACAGCGCCAGATCCGCAGCGAGACCGGGGATGCGGTAGAACACCAGCATGAAGAGTATGATCAGGAAGAATCCGATCACACCGCCCAGCAGCGCCTTGGAAAGGCTGTTCTGACCGAGGGTCGCTCCCACGCTCTGTGCCTGGACCACCGTGAAGTCCACGGGCAGGGCACCGGCTCTGATTAGAGTGGCCAGGTTCATGGCGGCTTCCTTGTCGCCGATGCCGGTTATGTATGCGGTGCCTTCCGTTATCTGGGTGTTCACCTTAGGGGCTGAAATGACTTCATCGTCAAGCTGGATGTAGATGACCTGTCCGATGAGTCTGGCGGTAGCCTCG